>NZ_UHIO01000001.1:521250-832500 GCF_900460315.1 Veillonella criceti
TCACACTCAGCCATATCTGGTACTTTAGATAAGCTATTTTTAATCAAAGCCTCGATGACCTGATCAGAAAAGGTTAAACGACCATAATAACTAAATACTGGACGAACCACTGATTTTTCAAAATCTTGTGGTGCCGCACCATTTGTTTTGGTTGAACGTGTGCGTCGTAATATTGATTTAATAGGGTCAATTAAATACCCTTTAAAATGAGGTTTTAACTCCATTGTTGGCACTGGAATAATATGTTTTCCTTCTTTTAAACGAGCATTTTGTGCCTTTTCAATCTCTCTTGAAGAAGCAATATCTTCAATATGTATATATCGTTCAGGTTTACCTATATCTAATGCACTCGAAATTTTACCAACCATATTTTCAGAAGTGCCTAGAATTAAAATTTTTTTTGGTTTAATAATATCTAACTGTTCTTTTACTGAACGAACTTGTTCCGGATCTTGAAATATCGCCCGCCGTACAGCCTTTAAACGACTTTCTTCCTTCTTTGCTGAAAATCCAGCCACAATACGATTATTGTGGATTAAGATGCCATCATCAATAATACATTCCGCGCCATTTTCATGAGCCACTACTAAAGCACGATGGCTTTTACCGGTACCACTAGGGCCAACAAAAGCGATAACTTCCATAGTTTTTCTCCCCATCTATCATCAATGAATATCTATTAATTAATAAATCCATATCTAAACCGAAAAGCGTTTCCAAGTAGTTTCTATTAAACTATTGAAGAATCTCTTTAAGAACGCAGTACATGTAAAAATTCAGCTACATCATCACTTTGTATTAAATAATCACCAATTGCTAAAGGTTCTTTTTTAGGAATCCCATGATAATCAGAGCCACCTGTTATGAATAGTTTATGCTTAATCGCTAGTTTACGGTACTTAGCCGAATCAGCAGCACTCTGTTTTACATGATACACTTCAATTCCATCAAATGGTAATTCTAAGAGTTCATGTACATCTTCTTCTGCACGAATTAAAACAGGATGCGCCATAACTGCCAATCCATTAGCACGATGAATTAAATCAATCACATCACTTGGTTCTGCTTTAAACTTAGGCACATAGCAAGGACTAGTTCTATGTAAAATAGTATTAAAAGCTTCACTAACAGTTTTACAATACCCTTTAGCGATTAATAATTGCGAAAGATGCGGACGACCTAGAGAATTAGCATGAGGAAACATGGCTTTCAATTCATCCACCGAAATATCATAACCATTTTTTTTACATAAATCTGTCATTTTAAAAATACGAGTTTGTCGTGATTCTTTAAAAAAAGCAACATACTCTAATAACTCTTTATTCGTATAATCAAATGCATAACCTAAAATATGGACGTCACCATTATGATATGTTGAGCTAAATTCACAACCAGGGATTACTGTAATAGATGGGTCTGGCTGTCGTAATAATTCCAAAGATCCTTCAATGGTATCGTGATCCGTTAAGGCCATAAGCTTTATTTGAGCCGCTTTATTCGCTTCACGTAAATCCAAAGGTCTCATAACGCCATCGGAAGCGGTACTATGCATATGAAAATCAACTAACATATAAATTACCTCCTAAGCTTACACTATCTATATAAAGAATCCATTAATTCACAAGGCCTTATTTCATTGATACAAAATCAATGACAAACCCTACATGTATTACTACCTATACAATGCATTGAAAACTCTCTATCTTTTTATTATGACCTAAATTCATGATTTACACAAGTAGGATTACACCTGTTATCGAAAGGAAAAACAGCAAAAGCAGTCGATAGAAACTCCACCGACTGCCACAACTTATAAAGTATTTAACGTATCTGCCACTACTGTAGTAACTTCATCAATTGGTACTTCAATGGCTTCGCCATTTTTGCGAATCTTCATTTCCACAGCACCTGATTCTAAGGTATTTTTACTTACCGTAATACGCAATGGATACCCTATTAAATCAGCATCTTTAAACTTAACGCCAGCACGCTCTTTACGATCATCTAACAGTGCATCCACACCAATAGCTTTTAATGCTTCATATACGCGAGTACTTACGTCCATAAGTGCTTCGTCCTTTGCATTAATCGGCACTACAACGACTTCAAATGGAGCAATAGCACGCGGCCAAATAATTCCATTTTCATCATGAAATTGTTCAATAGCAGCTGCCAATGTACGAGATACACCAATCCCATAACAACCCATTACAAATGGATTTGGTCGGCCACCTTGATTGAGGAACGTAGCATTTAAGGATTCACTATATTTTGTACCTAGTTTAAAAACTTGGCCTACTTCAATCCCTTTCGCAATACTTAACTGACCACCGCAATTTGGACAGGCATCATCAGCTGTAATCAAACGAATCGGTGCTACAATAATATCGTCTACATTAAAATCACGTTTTGGATTAATATTAATATAGTGTGCATCTTTTTTGTTCGCACCACCACACACATTGTAAGTTTCCATAACAGATTCATCAACAACAATTTTAAAAGTTTCAGTCTGTTTTAACCCTACAGGACTGATAAAACCCGCCGTTAAACCAGCATTTTGAAGCTCTTCTTCAGTCGCCATTTCTGGCTCAATGGTACTATCAACAGCATGTTGCACCGCAATTTCATTAACTTCATGGTCACCACGAACAATAGCTAATACAACAACACCATCTGTAGATAACACAACGGCTTTAATTGTCTTAGCTAATGGCAAATGTAACTGTTCCGCTACAGCTTCAATAGTCTTAGCATCAGGGGTTGGCACTTCTTGCAATTCCGAGGCTTCTTCTTCAACCGCCTTAATAATACCTGGCTTACCAATTTCAATATTCGCTGCATAATCACAACTATTACAGTGAATAACATCGGCTTCACCGGATTCAGCAAGAGCCATAAATTCATGGCTATTACTGCCACCAATAGCACCAGAATCAGCTTCTACGGGTTTAAAATATAAACCGCAACGACTAAATACACGTTCATAAGCATGATACATATTCCAATACGATACATCTAAGCCCTCTTCATCAATATCAAAAGAATAGGCATCTTTCATAATAAATTCGCGACTACGCATTAAACCATAGCGTGGACGACGTTCATCACGATATTTATTTTGAATTTGATAAAATGTTACTGGCAATTGACGATAGGAATTAACTTCCCCTTTGACTAGAGTCGTAATCATTTCTTCATGTGTTGGACCTAAACAATATTCACGCTCATGACGATCCTTCAGACGAATCATTTCAGCGCCATATACCTTCCAACGACCAGATTCTTGCCAAATTTCAGCAGGTTGAATAATTGGCATCATAATTTCTTGAGCATCAATACTGCCCATTTCTTCATGCACAATTTGCTCAATCTTACGAATACTCTTCCACGCCAATGGCAAATAGGAGTAAATACCGCCGGCCATCTTACGAATCATTCCGGCCCGTAACATATACTGTTGACTAATTACATCTGCATCAGCAGGTGTTTCCCTTAATGTAGGGGCATACAATTTACTAGCTAACATTTAATTCATTACTCCTTTGCTTCTGTCTCTAAATACGTTTCTATTTCATGGAATAAAGCATCCACGAGTTCACTTTCATCAACGGTTTTAATGACCTCACCTTTACGGAACACAATGCCGCGACCATCACCACCAGCAATGCCAAAATCAGCTTCTCTGGCTTCACCAGGACCATTAACAACACAACCCATAACGGCTACGCGAATAGGTGCCTTAATACTCTTTAAACGAGCTTCTACCGTTTCAGCCATACTAAATAAATTAACACGGCATCGACCACAAGTTGGACAGGAAATCATAGTCGCCCCATAATTACGAAGCCCTAAAGAACTTAAAATCGTCTTTCCTACTTCGACTTCATGAATAGGGTCACCAGTCAATGATACACGTAGAGTATCACCAATGCCTTGAGCCAGTAAAGAACCAATACCAATAGAGGACTTAACCGTTCCCTGCGAAATTGTACCAGCTTCTGTAACCCCTAAATGCAGAGGATACGGCACTTTAGCAGATAACTTTTGGTAGGCTTCAATCATCAGTGGCACATCGGTCGCTTTAATGGAAAGCTTCATTTCTTTATAGTCTAAAGATTCTAAAATTCTTACATGCTCTAAAGCCGCTTCTACCATACCATCCGCACAAGGATGACCACCATATTCTTTTAAAATATGAGTTGGCAATGAGCCTGCATTAACTCCAATACGAATAGGGATTTGATTAGGTTTAGCTTTTTCAATAACAGCCACTACATTATCAATTCCACCAATATTCCCCGGATTAATCCGTAATCCATCAATACCGCTATCAATAGCTGCCAACGCTAACGTATAGTCAAAATGAATATCAGCAATTAGAGGAATTTGCGCCTTGGCTTTAACTTCCTTAATGGCTTTAGCTGCTGCCAAATCAGGAACTGCTAAGCGAACTAAATCACAACCAGCCTCAGCCAAACGATTAATTTCTGCAATTGCTTTATCTGTTTCCACTGGATTCGTAGTAATCATCGACTGCACACTAATGGGTGCAAAATGGCCAATGGGCACATTACCTACTTTAATGCGCGTCGTTTCTTTTCTGTTAATCATAGGTAACTCCTATATTACAGACGGCTAATATCATGAGTCGTAGCATATACAAATAAGAGTAATAAAATAATAACTCCCGTCATCTGAATATACTGCAATGCCTTTACCGGCAAACGTCGTCTCGTAATTCCTTCTATTAATAATACAATTAAATGGCCACCATCAAGTGCGGGGATTGGCAACAAATTAATAACACCCAAATTCAAACTTAATAGAGCTGTAAATTGTAATAAATACATAAAACCGTTCTCGGCCATTTGTCCAGCCATTTGAGCAACACCAATTGGTCCAGCCAATTCAGCACTTGTCGTACCTGTAATCATAGACCACAATCCATCAACCATGCTAACTAATACAACACCTGTTGTCTGTACAGCCCGTATAGCCGATTCACTGATTGAATATTCTTGTACAATAGAGACAGGATTGATGCCTATCACAGCACGTCCTTCATTCCCTGTTTGCGTTGGAATCACCGACAGCTCCTGTTGCTGCCCATCACGGCTAATAACAATAGGTACCACTGTATTAGCGGTTCCCTGCAATTGTTTAGAAATATCTAACCATTCAGTTACAGGTTTGCCATTAATAGACATAATGCGATCATTAACTTGCATATGTGCCATCGCAGCAGGCGAATTGCTCATCATATTGCCAACAACAGGTTCTTTCGATGGTGTTTGTACACCATAGGAAGCATAGACAATAAAAAATATTACAATAGCAAGCAAAAAGTTAAAAATAGCACCTGCTGAAATAACGATAAAACGTTTCCACACTGGTTTATTCAAAAAGGAACGATCGTCAAGTGGTTCCTCTGGATCCATGCCAGCGATTTTATTATAACCACCTAATGGAATGGCACGAATAGAGTATAAAGTTTCACCCTTCTGTATTTTAACTAACGCAGGGCCAAACCCAATAGCAAACTCGTCTACCCGCATACCACTCGCTTTAGCCGTAATAAAATGACCAAATTCATGGATAAAAACAATGATGCCAAATACAAAAATTGTGGCAACGATAGTTAATAGCATAATCTCTCCTATTTAATCAAAGCTCTTGCTGTTTCACGAGCCCAAGCATCAATCTCTTGTAAATGAGCCAAAGTAAAAGTTGGTTCTGTTTCCATCTTTTCTAAAACTGAAACAACAGTCTTATAAATATCTCCAAATTGAATCTTTCCATCTAAAAAGGCATACACAGCCTCTTCATTGGCAGCATTAAACACAGCTGGTTTAAAACCACCAGCACGCCCTACTTCAAAGGCTAATTTTAAAGCAGGAAAGTCGTCATAACGAGGGGGAAAAAATTCTAATTGTAAAGCATCTTCAAAAGTTAACGTATCCATTTTCAATGGTTTACGTGCTGGATACGTTAATGCGTATTGAATGGGTTCCCGCATATCAGGATTACCTAGTTGGGCTAAAATAGCACCATCTTTCATCATAATCATGGAATGTACAATACTTTGCGGATGAACAGTTACTTTGATATGATCAAAATCAAAGTCAAATAACCAATGTGCTTCAATAACTTCTAACCCCTTATTAAATAAAGAAGCTGAATCAATAGTAATCTTATTTCCCATGTTCCATGTAGGATGGCGCAAACAATCCGCAGCTGTGGCTGTAGCAATTTTCTCCGATGGCCAAGTACGTAAAGGGCCTCCCGAAGCAGTAATCAACAAGGAGTCTACATTATCACGCTGTTGACCTTCTAAACATTGAAAAATCGCACTATGTTCACTATCAATAGGCAGTAGCTGTACTCCATATTCTTTACATAAAGAAGTAATCAAAGGCCCTCCAGCCACTAACGTTTCTTTATTAGCAAGACCAATTGTTTTTCTAGCCTTAATAGCTTCCACAGTAGGTTCAATACCTGCGGCCCCTACAACAGCTGTAACAACTAAATGACTACTAGACCAAGTAGCTGCTGCAATTAAAGCCTCTCGGCCCCCTATTAATTGAGTAGGGCCATTATATCGCTTTTTTAACTCAAAAAAAGCCGTTTCATCAACCAAACCAGCCATTTCAGGTTGGAATTCTTTTATCTGAGCTTCTAGTATATCCACATTATGGTAAGCTACCAGTGCTTTAACCGAAAATAAATCGGGGTGTTGTCGCACCACATCTAAAGTTTGTGTGCCGATAGAACCGGTACTCCCAAGAATACTCAGCGTTTTCATAGAAACTCCCATCCAATACAGCCTAAGCTGTACTTAATACTTATATTACAATAAATAAACTAATACCATAGGGGCGGAAAATAATAAGCTATCAAATCGATCGAGAACGCCCCCATGCCCAGGTAATAAAACGCCGGAATCTTTAACCCCACAATAGCGTTTTAATTTAGATTCAAATAAATCGCCTAATGGTGCTACTATACCTGTTAAAACACCAGCACCTAGCCCCATCATAAGCGGTAGGCCAACAATTACTGCATAAATTATACCAGTAAATAAACAACCTATAAAACCACCAACAAAGCCTTCTAACGTTTTATTGGGACTAATATTAGGCACGATTTTACGTTTACCCCATTGACGACCTGCAAAATAAGCAAACGTATCACTCGCCCAAGTTGTAAATAATAAAAGCCAAATAACAAGTTCCCCCATGTGAGCACTTACTACAGGCACTGAAAATAATTCATACACTGAGGTTTCCCGTAACATTAATAAAGCAGCAAACCCTCCATTAATGTAAAAGAATCCCAATGTGGCACAACTCACCACGGATAAGTTTAAACGAGCTGAACCAAAGATATAAAGGAGCCCCATAGTCATAGCCGCAGCCGCAGCCGTCATTATAGCCCATTTGTAAAAACCAAAGGCTAACATAATCATTAACAAACTGGTATATATATAGCCCCATCGATCAGGCACTATAATGTCAATCTTTCGTAACATTTGAGCATACTCACGCCATCCTAATAAAGCAAGGCCCAAAATGATTACATTAAATAAATGACCACCAACTGTTATAGCAAGTACAGCAATAATAAAGCCTATTAAAGCCGTTATGACCCGAGTCTTTAGCATCCTATTCCTCCGTCTTTAAACCGCCAAAACGACGTTCCCGCTGCTGGTAGGCATACACAGCATCTAATAGTGTTTGCGCTGTAAAATCTGGCCAATGCGTTTTCGTAAACCAAAATTCAGCATACGCTAATTGCCATAATAGAAAATTACTAATTCGATAGTCATTACTTGGTCGAATCAATAGATCTACATTACTAAATTCTTTAGTGTATAATCGTTCACCAAAGGTCTCCTCAGTAATATCTTCCACAGCGACTTTCCCAGCAGTTACGTCTGTTGCAACAGCCCGTACAGCTCGTACTATTTCATCGCGTCCACCATAATTAATTGCTAATTGTAAGGTGAGACCCGTATTATTCTTAGTTAAAATTTCAGCGTCACCAATAATTTTCTGAAGTTCTTCAGAAAGACCACCTATATAGCCAATAAAACGAATCCGCACATTTTTTTCATGCATATCTCGTACATTGCCTAACAGATATTCCCTAATCAAACTCATAAGCAAAGATACTTCTTGTTCCGGACGCTTCCAATTTTCCGTAGAAAATCCATATACAGTTAATGCTTTAATACCAATTTCATCAGCAGCAATAACTATTTTCTTTAATACATCAGCCCCAGCACGATGTCCCATCGTCCGTGGCAAACCACGGCGTTTAGCCCAACGACCATTGCCATCCATAATAATAGCTACATGGTGAGGTATATTATGAGGATCAAGAATAGCCTCTGAGACTTTATTCTTATCTTCGTTCTTACGTAGTAATTTCTTTAGCATATTGTACCTCATTGCAGTTTTCAAAACCACTGGCTACCATCGGGCGATACAACAATATCTGCCATATACCCGTTTCCTCTACGTACTGCACACGGCCTACGTAAAAATCATTATCTGCAACAGTGAAAAATCGATTGTAATTTTCACCGTTAGTTACTGCAAAAGGGATATTGGCAGCCTGCAACACCCGTTGTGCAAGCTGCCAAGGTAATCCAACCATTAAATTTGGCGTATTCATTATACTTCCAATACGTCCTTTTCCTTCTTATCTTTTAATTCATCAATGGCTTTAATTTTTTTATCCGTTAATTTTTGGATTTGGTCTTGGCCCTGTTTAGAATCATCTTCAGTAATAGTCTTTGCTTTTTCTTCTTTTTTAATAGCATCATTAGCATCGCGACGAATATTACGTACCGCTACTTTTGCTTCTTCAGCTTTTTTGCTTACTACTTTAACTAGCTCTTTACGACGTTCTTCCGTAAGCTGTGGAATAGCAAGGCGAATAGTATCACCATCATTACTTGGATTCAACCCTAAATCAGACTGTAAAACAGCTTTTTCAATAGGACCAATCATAGATTTTTCCCAAGGTTTTACTAAAATCAAACGTGGTTCTGGTGCTGTCACATTAGCAACTTGGTTAATTGGCGAAGGTGTCCCATAGTAATCAACCATAACTTTGTCTAATAAGGCAGTGCTAGCACGGCCGGTACGGATGGAAGCAAATTCATGTTTTAAAGCCTCAATAGTTTTATCCATACGGCTTTCTTCACGGGTTAATAACTCTTGAATTTCCATTATTCTTCACCTCTTACGATAGTACCAACAACTTCCCCTTTCGCTGCACGGGTAATATTACCAGGAATATCCATGCTAAACACTACGATTGGGATATTATTATCCTTACACAAGGTCGTAGAAGTAGAGTCCATAACTTTAAGTTCCCGACTAATTACGTCCATATAAGTAAGTTCATCAAATTTCTTAGCTTCTGGATTTGTACGTGGATCACTGTCATACACACCATCAGCAAATTTTTTCGCCATTAAAATGGCATCCGCTTCGATTTCAGCAGCACGGAGCGCAGCTGTTGTGTCGGTGGAAAAATATGGGTTCCCTGTACCAGCTGCAAAAATAACAATACGACCTTTTTCTAAATGACGAATAGCACGACGACGAATATACGGCTCCGCTACTTCTTGCATAGCAATAGCGGTCTGTACACGAGTCGCTGCCCCAGCATTTTCAAGAGCATCCTGTAGCGCTAATGAGTTCATAACCGTAGCAATCATACCCATATAATCAGCCGAAGCTCGATCCATACCTTTGGCACTACCAGCTAACCCACGCCAAATATTACCACCACCAACTACGATAGCAATTTGTAAATCTGTAGTTCTAGCAATCTCGGCAATTTCTTTTGCGATTTCTTCAACAACAACAGGATTGATACCAAATCCTTGATCACCCGCTAAGGCTTCACCACTTAACTTCAAGACAATACGTTTAAAATTTCTATTACTCATTACGTTACTCCTCTGCTATTACAAAATAAGAGAACACATGACGGTGTTCTCTTATCTCTTAAATCTTATTGACCAGCGGCTGCACGAACTTCAGCTTCGAAGTCATCCTGACGCTTTTCAATTCCTTCGCCTAAAGCGTAGCGAACGAAACGACGTACGTTAATGTTTTCACCGATTTTAGCAATTTTTTCAGTGATAACATCAGTAATAGTTTTGTCACCATCTTTAATGAAAACCTGTTCCAATAGGCAGTTTTCTTTATAGAATTTTTCAACACGGCCATTAACCATTTTTTCAAGAACTGCTTCTGGTTTTGGTTTACGACCAGCTTTTACATCTTCTTCTGCTTCTGCTTTAGCTTGTTCTAAAAGAACTGCTTTTTCATGTTCAATAACTTCAGCAGGTACTTCTTCACGATTTAAGTACGTAGGATTTGCTGCTGCGATCTGCATAGCAATATCTTTAACAAGGTCTTGGAAGTCTTCAGTTTTAGCAACGAAGTCTGTTTCACAGTTAACTTCTACAAGAACACCAATACGACCGCCACCATGAATATAGGAAGCAACCACACCTTCAGCTGCTACACGACCAGCTTTTTTAGCGGCCGCAGCTAACCCTTTTTCACGAAGCAAATCGATTGCTTTTTGGATATCGCCATCAGCTTCTGTTAACACTTTTTTGCAATCCATCATGCCTGCGCCTGTAATTTCGCGCAATTCTTTTACTAATGCAGCAGTAATCGCCATATAATATATACCTCCTACACATTAATTAAGGTAAGGTCTATTTAGCCTTACCTTAATTTTATATCGTTCTACATATTTTATCAAATAATATTTAACATATTATTTAATAAATTTTAAGTTTTAAGGTAATGTCAGTTATTAGCCCTGACCGTCTTGTACCATTTCAGTAGAATCAGCTTCCATTTGTTTCATAGCTTGATCAGCTGCTTCTTGATGTTCGCCTTGATCATCTAAAGATTCACCTTGACGGCCTTCTAATACAGCATCAGCCATTTTACCAGTTAACAATTTAACGGCACGAATAGCGTCATCATTAGCTGGGATTGGGAAGTCGATTTCATCAGGATCACAGTTAGTGTCTACAGTAGCTACTACTGGAATACCTAATTTTTTAGCTTCTGCAATGGCAATACGTTCTTTCTTAGGGTCAATTACGAATAAAGCACCTGGCATTTTAGGCATGTCTTTGATACCGCCAAGATATTTTTCCAATTTTTCCATTTCATGACGTAAGCCAATAACTTCTTTTTTAGGAAGAAGTTCGAATGTACCATCTTCAGCCATTTTTTCAAGCTGTTTTAAACGTTTAACACGTAATTCGATAGTTTTGAAGTTAGTTAACATACCACCTAACCAACGTTCATTTACATAGAACATGTTAGCGCGGATAGCTTCTTCTTTAACGGATTCTTGAGCTTGTTTTTTAGTGCCCACGAAAAGAATTACTTCGCCGTTTTGAGCTACTTCACGAAGGAAGTCATAAGCTTCTTCTACTTTTTTAACTGTTTTCTGAAGGTCGATGATATAAATACCATTACGTTCAGTGAAGATGAACTTAGCCATCTTAGGATTCCATCTTCTAGTCTGGTGACCGAAATGTACGCCGGCCTCCAATAATTGTTTCATTGATACTACTGCCATGTTGGCACCTCCTGTTAATAAACCTCCGCAGCATCATATTCAATATAAATCAGGACCATTCCTGACACAGACATTGAATCAGACTGCGTGCGTAATTTTTCATACTTTAAGAGTATATCACATGGAATATAGCTATGACAAGGGGTTTTAGTTAAAAATTCTTGCTACATTTTCGTATAACCGCCATACACATCACGGCTTTCTCTATCTTCGCTATTCACACGAACACGTTCTACTTTATAACGATCACTTGGTTTACCATGAACTAAATCCACACGGAAGCGATCTGCTTTTTCAACGGCCACCATTTCTTGAGCGAATTCTTCCGTAGCACGAGCCATATTACCATCAATAAAAGCACCATTTTGTAAGGCTCGATAAATAACAGCAGCAAACTCATAGCGAGTCATAGATTGATCACCTTTAAACTCACCATCTGGATAGCCTACTAATAAGCCTTTATCAGCCAATGTTTTCACATAGGCATACGCCCAATGATTCTCTGGCACATCTGGGAAATTTACATCTAAGGCAGTGCTAGTTTGCCCTACATTATTCACAGCCCCAGAACGTTGTTGTGCTTCCAATTGATCAATACGAGCCTTGAGAGTTTCAATTTCCTTAGCCATGGCTACACGGGAACGAGATACACCACTGCTTTGACCAATGTTGAAATTAAGGCCTGCGGAAATCATATTTTCTCCATTACCCATGGAAGATGCCACATTAACCATCACATCTTCATTTGGGCGATAGAACGCACCCACTGCCATAGCATTCGCATTGCCATAATTACCATAGCCTACAGAGAAACTCCATTTATCATCAGGATTAAAGTCTAATGGATGTAAACCAGCAAGTGCAGCTGCACCAGCACCGACTTTATCCATACGATTATCAAGACTATTAATACGTCCATCTACACCATTAACACGATTACTCAAATCATTAATCTGTTCAGTATGAGTGTTAATAGTTTGTGTATTATTAGTTACTTGTGATTTTAAATCCTTAATATCGCCAGTATTAATCGTCACTTGGTTCCCGAACACAGTCACTTGATCGCCTATAGTACTTACTTGATCACCAAGCTTTGTAATATTATTTGTATTATTGGTAATGGAATTTCTTATATCTTCAGCTAGTGAAACTGTAAAGGTATGCTTTGTAGCATTGCCTTTTTCATCTGTACCGGCTGGCGTTTCTGTTACAATAATGCCATTGCCTTGTTTTACATCTACTGCATTAGCATTTACATATTCTCTTACAGAAGTTTCTACAGATTTTAATTGCGCCACATTGACAGCATCGCTATCTTCTGAACCTGCTGCGACATGAGTAATTTGACGAGTCGCTGAATCACTGCCTACTGAAACGGCACCTAGATTGCCTTTTACAGTGGCTGCAATAGCTGCCTTAGCTGTTTCAGTGCTATTAGCTGCTCCATAGACTTGATTATTTGCGGCAGAGGCTGTATTAGTTACACTCACATTTTGTAACGCCTCACGACTCGCTACGGATTCACTGCCTAGAGCGACGCCACTCTCTACGGAACTTTTTGCATTATATCCTAGGGCCACACCATTAGCTTTTGAACTCTCTGCACTACGCCCAATCGCCACGCTATTAGTATCGGTACTTTTCGCTTCATGCCCAATGGCTACAGTATCAGTAGCCGTGGATGTAGCATTACGCCCTACAGCCACAGAATCACTTGCACTTGCTAATGCATCAGTACCAACAGCAACGGAGTAGTCACCAGATGCATTCCATTGAGCCAATTCAGTCGCATATGTACTGGTTTCACCGCCTTTAGTATACCAGCTTTTTACACTTTTGGTAGAAGTTCCAAGGGCAATAGCATTTTTACCACTCGCTCCAGCCCCCCAACCAGCGGCCAAAGCATAATTACCTGTAGCCGCAGCACCAGCCCCTAAGGCAGCAGACCGATTTCCTAAGGCTTCAGCACCATTTCCCAAGGCAGTAGCTTGCCCACCAGACGCATAACTATGGGTCCCAACAGCACTGTCTGCCTGATTCATTGCTTTTGCGTCATCACCTAAGGCAGTAGTTTGGCTGTGTAAAGCATAGGCTTTATATCCAAGTGCCGAAGCCCCCCAGCCAGATGCTTTTGTATCACCACCAATGGCTACAGCATTACCACCATGGTTTTCTAAATCGTCTAGACCAGCTGCATACTGTTGATTATCAATTCGCAGATTATCAATTTTAGCTTTTAGCTCCTTCGCATCAATTTCAATGCTAGCATTGTACACCTTCGCATTTTGTCCATATGCAGTACTTTTTACGCCATGCCCCCAAGCACCATCGCCAATGACAGTTGAACTATCTTCAGTGGCACTTACTCCATTGCCGATGGCCAGTGAATTGTACCCCAATGCATTAGCATTAGTCCCTACAGCTATAGCTTGACTTCCTGACGTATGGGCGTTAGTTCCAATGGCAATGGCATTTTGACCACTAGTCTTAGCTTTACCAGCATTTGAAAGATTATCACTATAATCTGAATCTCTAACCACATTAGCCCCAAAACCAAGAGCAATAGCATTAGCTGCAACTTCATCTATCTCTGCAGATGTACCTGTAGCAATGCTACGAACTGCTTTCGCCTTAGCGCCATTCCCTAATGCCAAGGAATTTTCTTTGTCAGCTTTAGTATTTGCTCCTACTGCCACACTATTATTACCAGTCGCTACAGGTTTATTCTCAGTAGAATTTACCACTACATAGTCAGCACTTTCCCCATATACTGCATAGTTCCCCCACAAAGAACTCACGGCACTCAATACTAACACTGCAAGTATTTGTTTATTTTTTTGTTTCATTCAATCACCTATCATACTTTAAAACATACTAATGCTCATTACATTATTTTCATATTATAAAATATAATAAATGTTTAATCAATATATTATCTAATAATATGATGTAATATACATTTCTTATATCATATAATTAGAATTCATTTCTTACATAACAAATCAAATAAAACACGATATTTAGTCATTTTATAAAATAACATATTTTTATTTGATAGTTCAAAATAGAGATTATCCATATTTTAATAATCAATACCAAATTTATATATATTCAAAAAAATTTCTATTTAATAACTAATCATATAAAATAATAAATCGTCAAATAACCAGTATAATCATTGCATAAAATTAAAATTATTATTCATGTCTAAATCGAGGTTAGTGTATCATAATTATTCATTCTCAAACAAAAAAGACATATCGAATAAACTTTTTACCATAATAGGAATCAAACCATTTATGGGCTGTTTATTCAATATGTCTTTCTTACTATTATAAATGTTACATTTACCTTAAAAATTAAAAATTAATAGAATTTAACACATGCAGCATCGTATGGTAATAAGTATCTAAATCACTGGTAAAATACCCGCCATGATGCAAAGCGGCTAAATAGTTATGTAAAGTGCTGGCATTACTCATACCATCTTCGGAATAATATGTTAAATATTTGCCAAAATAATTTGCAAAGTCAACAAAGTTATCAAATTTCATCCACCCACCTTCGGATGACATAATGCCCCCCAAATTATAGTGCGAAGCTTGAACATCAGAAGTAAAGCCACTCGTTTCAATATACCACTGTGTATATATCCATTGCGGATCAACAGTAATCCCATGTTCTGAGGCCTTATTAGCTGCAATTTTAGCCAAGTCAAAAAAATATTGATTAACTTCCATATAAAAATTCCTCCTTTAAGTAACTATAAAGCTATTTTGATGAATACCTTCTTTCTTACACATGTTAAAATCATTTTAAATTACTTATTTTCTATTATTTATTTTACATTATTACGCTTAATTTGTCTTAATTTGTCTTAATTTGTATCTACCCAATTCGCATCAACTTAATTAGCCTCTACTTAATTACTTCTTTTTTCTTCAAAACTGAACTAGCCTCTTCTATATCATCATCTGCTGTCTGCTTTAACTAATGTAGCCGCCATCTTTTCACGCACTAGTTTAGCAAAATTTTCAACCCCTAAATCATTAGGATGTACACCATCGTCACTAAGCCATTCAGGATGTTTTGAAGCTGCTGAATACCAATCAATCACGGTAATATTTTTATGGTCTTTAGCTAACTTATCAAGGTAGTCATTATTGGGCTTTTCCCATTCCAAATCTGGCGCATACGTATTAATCCAGAAGATTTCGCGATCTGGTCCTAAATAATTAATTAATGCTTTTGTTTCATCTTCATAATATCCCGTAATTGGGCCATTTGTGCCTAAACTAATTAACACTACTTTTCCTAGACGATTTTCAGCGTCCATTGCTTTAGCTATATCTAGTCCAGCCCCTACATAGCGTGAAACTTTAGCATCAATATATACACCGGGTAACGCAGTTCGTAAGGCTGGTGACGCACCTAACATAACTGAATCACCAATAGCCGCTACACCAGTCAACGCTTGATCAATTTCCGTTGGATCTACAACAGTTAAATTACGAGCTTTTTCATTCTCTTCCTGTTGAATCGCCTCATTTGCTTGTAAGCGATTTTGCAAATCGCTTAAATCAGCTATTTTCTCATCAGAAGCTGTAAATAATGCAAATAAACCTACTACCATAATAACACAACCTATGATAGATAGTATACGAATATATATCCGTTTTAACCACGCAACTAATACAGAGATAGGTACGCCTTTTGCAATCTTTGCCGATACAGCATCAGACCAAATTGTCAGCAATAGAATAATTGCAATTATAGCCAAGTTATAAATAACTTCGTTACCAAAAAATTCAATTAATTTTAATTGCTGAAATAGATATATAACAGGATATTGCCAAAGGAAAATACCATAGCTTCGTTTACCAAACCAGCCTAATGTATGCGTATTTAATACTTTAGCTACTGGTAACCGATTATACTCAGCTAAGAGAATTAAGGCGCAAAAACCAAATGTAACAAGTAGCATCATATATTGATATACAACGGGATATTGTCCATTTAATAAAGCATATGCAACAACTAAGCCTATCATGAGAGCAATAAATACTAATGTATTAATAGCTCCAATTACTGGTGACAAAGGTTGTACATGTTTACGATGAGCTCGTAAAATACCTAGAAAAGCCCCAAATAACAATGCATAAATTCGTGTATCTGTACCGTAATACAAACGTGTTACGTCTTCATTTGGCGTGTAAAGTAAAGGCATCACGGTAGCTGTCCCTAAAGCCAATAACGCAAAAGCAATAAGTCCCCCTCGATAACCAATCGTTTGACAAATTTTTCTAAATAGAAAAAATAAAATGGGCCAAATTATAAAATATTGTATTTCAATCCCCAAGAACCACAAATGTGTAAAGGGCGATGTGTTTGTTAAACGAGTAAAATAATCTGCATTCTGAAAAATCTGCCAAATATTATTATACCCTAATAAAATAGATACTATTTCTGGTCGTATACCATTAATACTTTTAGGTACCAACAAAGAATTTACACCTAAGGTGACTAAAATTACAATAAGTAAACCTGGATAAATTCGTTTAATACGTTTCCAAAAATATTCTTTAAGGCTATATCGTCTTTGAAAATATTCATTAATATTAGTATAAGCAAGTAAATAGCCTGTTAGTAATAAAAATAGAGAAACTCCTAAGTAACCGCCTGGCACGACCTCAGGCATCATATGAAACAGTGTTACCCCAATGATAGCAATGCCCTTTAATCCATCTATGCCTGATAATTTGCCTCCCTTTCGTTTGTGTAAGGGAGGTTGATTTTTAACTGAATTGCTTTCCATAAATACGATCTTTCATAATTCCTAACACATAATACACGAATCCTAATCTTTGAATTACTAATGAATATAAAATTCATTTAATTCACTTTTTCTTCACCTATTTTTTACAAAAAAAATAGTAATCTAATGTGACACTAGATAACTTAAACTACCTATTACTTTCTATTTACTATTTTGCCAATTACATACTCCTTTCTTCTCTTCAATCTTGTAACCTATTAGTTACTAACCCTCGATTATACAAACGTATGTCTCTATATTATCGTAACAAATTCAATAAGTCAATTTACTTTTTATTTACATATAATATAGAACAAATCTATGTTAATAAGAAAATAATATAAACAATACAAAAAGGCTAAATCCTCAAATGAAGTTCTTTATAAGAACCTCACAATAAAAGAATTTAGGTTCTATAATTTATTTTGGGGCGCTAAAGAGAAACGCAAACTGCGTGTCCTCTTGGCGCCTACTTTTTTATATAAAAAAAGACATATTGAATAAAATCCGTTACAATAAAAGCGACGAAACCATTATGAAAGGATGTTTACTCAATATGTCTACACTTAATTATATAGGAAATTTACTCGGAATCAAAGCAGAATATATAAAAAATATGCGTGAAACTAGCTCAGAATACTTACTTTACGTAGAAAGTCCTGTACGTCCTCATAGATGCCCTAATTGCCATTCACAAACTACACGAATAAAAGGCTATACTAACCGAAAAATTCAGCATACTACAACCAATGAAAAAACCATTCTTCTCTTATATCGTCAACGTCGTTATATATGCACGTGCGGACGCACTTTCAATGAAAAAACAGAGTTTTCTTCTCGCTATCTTAGAACAACCCCAAGACTTCGTGAAGTAATATGTCAACAACTCTCTGAAGTAACATCTTACAAAGCTGTGGCTAAGCATTGCCATGTAAGCGTAAACCAAGTACTAAGAGTCTTTAACGAAATTAACTATAGTCGCCCCTCAACACTACCACCTGTACTATCTATTGATGAATTCAAAGGCAATGCAGCTGGTCAAAAATACCAAGTCATTCTTACTGATCCAGAAACGCATAAAATACTAGATATTCTGCCTAAACGAGATACTACGGAACTAGCGAAATACTTTGCTCAATTCCCTAGATATATACGAAATAATGTAAAATACATCACAATGGATATGTCACTTCAATTTCGTTCGGTTATGAAAACTTGGTTCCCTCAAGCTGAAATTGTAGTTGATAGATTTCACTTAATACGGCTAGTTACCTTTGCCTTAGAACGGGTACGCAAAGTAGAGCAAAATCTATTATGCAATGTAAGTCGTACCTTTAAAGCCAATAAACGAGTATTAACTAAACGCTTTGAATCATTAACAGACAAAGAGTTCACTAAGCTTATGGATATGTTTCATTATTCGCCCCGATTACATCGTGCCTATACACTAAAACAATCCTTTTCTCATGTTTTAAAATTCAAAGATAAAGAAAATATTCAATGGGCCATTGATCAATGGCTATCCTTAGTTGAGGCTTCTGAATTACCTGAGTTTCAATCACTCTTAAAAACATTTACATTTTGGAGAACCGAAATTATTAATGCCTTAACATTACCCTATTCCAATGGCTTTACAGAAGGTTGTAACAACAAAATAAAAGTACTAAAGCGGTGTTCGTTTGGTTTACAAAACTTTGAACGATTTCGTAACCGGATTTTATTCATTAATGCTAAAAAAGGACACGCAACAACTGTGTCGCATGTCCTTTCCAAGAGTGCATAATCTCTTTAGCGCCCCAAAATTTGACAAAGAGCCAGAATTTAGCCTTTTTATTATTAGATATGTATAGAAACTTATATACATATCTAATCGTTATTAAATTAAATAAACAAATTCAAAACTTCTACGCCGATTAAACCACACACGGCAATCGCCGTTTCTACAGCACACCAAGTACGTACAGTCTGTTTTACGGTAAGACCAAAAAATTCTTTAAACAACCAGAAACCAGGGTCATTTGGAGGGCTAAAAATAACACTACCAGCCCCAACAGCTAATACCATAAGCTCTGGACTCACACCAGTCATAGGAATTAATGGTGCTACTATACCACCTGCTGTTAAAGCCGCTACCGTAGCCGAACCTACGGCAATACGAATAACAGCAGCAATAATCCAAGCCAACAATAATGGTGATAAATTAGCCCCCATAACGAGAGAACCAATATAATTACCCACGCCACTATCAATTAATACTTGTTTCAAAGCGCCACCAGCACCAACGATAAATAGAATCATGGCCACTGTCAGAATTGCTTTTTCAGAAGTTTCCATAATTTCTTTCGTAGTTTTACCACGGGCATAGCCAAATGTATAGAATGCTACAATAATAGAAATCGTCAATGCTACACTTGGGTCACCAATAAAATTAAAGATATGCATAACTGGCGCATCTTTGGGAATCCCCATCATTTTACCAACAGCACTAATAGCCATCAAAATAACAGGTGTCAAAGCTGTTAATATACTGCTCAAGAAGGATGGCATTTCTTCATCAGTAAAGTTTTTATCATTGTGCAAACCTTCTGGAATTTCAGTTTTAATATCCTTTACCGTATTGTATAATAACGGCCCTGAAATAATCACTGTTGGGATACCAATAATTAATCCATAGATCAAAGTTTTACCAATATCAGCATTAAAAATGACCGAAATCGCGGTAGGCCCTGGATGTGGTGGCAAAAAGCCATGTGTTACTGACAATGCGGCCGCCATAGGAATCCCTACTTCAAGTAGTGGAATATCTGCCGCTACTGCGATTGTAAATACTAATGGAATTAAAAGGACAAAACCAATTTCATAAAATAGAGCAATCCCTACAATAAATCCAGTTAAACAAACCGCCCATTTTACATTTTGACGCCCAAACATATTAATAAGAGTAGTGGCAATACGCTGTGCCCCGCCACTATCAGCCATCAATTTGCCAAGAATAGCACCAAAACCAACAACAATGGTTAAACCTCCCAATGTAGAGCCTAAGCCCTTTTGAATGGTTGGGAAAATCTTGTCAATTGGCAAGCCTTCGCCAAAAGCTAACAAAATACACACTAAAATAAGAGATAAAAAGCTATTCAACTTCACTTTTACAATAAGGAAGAACAATAGCACGATGCCTAATGCCAAGATAACCAGTGGCATAAAAGCGCCTCCTTTCACACTAAAGAAAACACATCTATTATAAAATAATGAGAAATCACAAGCCAAAATCTCTATACGTCCTATATAAAAATTCATGATACCTAGAGACGTTTGACTGCCCTTCCTACACTACTTATAAACGATTAAAAGGATGTTCTTGTTGGAAAGTAACAAGCCGTGCCAAATCATCCTTCATGTTGGCATACAAAGATTCATAAATTTTGAATAATTCATTATATATTTCACGATTAGCTACTTTTGGTGTATATACTTCCTGCGCCGTAACTAAAGTTGCCGTATCTTTAATATCTTTTAACGTACCATCAGAGATAAACCCTAATACAGCAGCTCCAAAAGAAGCCCCTTCACTATTGGTCGGTAGCGTAATGGATTCGTTGAACACATCGGCCATAATCTGAAGCCACAATTCTGATTTCGTAAAACTACCGCTTACCCGAATATCTTTAACGTCTTCAAAATCACGCAAGGCCTGCAATACGCAAAGTAAACTATAACAAATCCCCTCCATCGTAGCCCGAATCATATACGAACGACTATGATTTAAGGATAATCCAATGAAAGCACCACGCAAGTCTGAATTCCAGTAAGGCGCTCGTTCGCCCGTAAAGAATGGCATTAATAATAAGCCCCCAGAACCAGCTGGCACATGACGAGCTTTCATAGTCATCAAATCATACGGATCCACATCTAGTTGTTCCATTTGTGAGCCATGTAAGTGAAGAATACGGTCACGCATCCAGCGCATAATGATACCACCATTATTGATAGCACCACCAGCTACCCACATGTTATCTGTTAGATTATAACACCAAGTCCGTTGATTCTTATCCATACGTGCTTTTTCTGTAAGCATACGAATAGCACCGCTCGTTCCGATTGTACAACTTAATTGTCCAGCAGAAACCGCCCCAATTCCTACGTTAACAAGAACCCCATCAGTAGCCCCAATAACAACTGGCAACCCCGTAGGTAGCCCCAATCGCTGCGCCACATCGGCTAAAAGGGTATTACTATATGTAGTAGATACTACTTCTGGCAAGCGCTCTTTAGAAATACCAATAAAATCAAGAATCTCTTCATCCCAGCATTCTTTATGAGCATTATAAAGGCCGCTACTACTGGCTACCGATTTATCCGTTACCCATTCGCCCGTTAAATTACGGAAAATAAAATCTTTAATTGAACCAATGCGAGCCATCCGATCAAAAATAGATGGCTGATGTTCTTTAACCCATAAGATTTTAGCTAACGGATAGCAAGCATGAAGTGGACAACCTGTATTAAAATAGAACTCTTTACATTTTGGGTCTAATTCTAAACGACGCACAATCGCTGCACTTCGACTATCAGCCCAAGTCATCATGTTACCTAACAGTTGGAAATTTTCATCTTGAGGAATAAAGCTGTGCATAACAGAACTTAAGGCTAATCCTGAAATGGTCACTAATTTATACTGTAATTCTGCTACCGTTCCTTTTACCACTTCTTCTACAGCATCATAAATTTGCTGTGGATTCTGTTCGGCCCAATCATATTGAGGTGTTTCTAAACTATAAAATGCTTCGGTTGTAGCCACTGCCTTACCTGTAGCAGTATAAGCGGTTGCACGAACACCCGTCGTTCCTACATCAACACCTATCCATACAGGTTCTTTTACTTTTAAGGTCATAGTAATCTCCTTTATTCGTAACCTAATTAGCTTGTAACCAAGCCTTTCTTACCTCTACTATATCATATTAACCAAATAAACTCATTTGTTCATCTTCTGGCAAATCACCAAAACACCCCAAATCACGCATAGTAGCTAAAATACTTTCAGAAATCTTACACCGCCGTTGCACATCCTTTACAGATGTAAAAGGACTCTTTGCCCGTTCTTCCACAATAGCATCCGCTACCTTTTCACCTAAGCTATCAACGGCTACAAACGGTGGCAATAAGGCCCCTTCATGAATTTTAAAACGCCGTGCATCAGAATGATTTAAGTCAGCTACTAAGAAATTAAAACCTCGCTGTTTCATTTCCATAGAAACTTCTAAGGCACTCATCATATCTTTATCTTTATTAGATGCTTTTCTATCCAATGCTTTCAAACGTTCAAACTCAGCTCTTTGACTTTCTAAGGAACTGGCCATAATTTTCATATCATACGCTTTTGCACGAATCGAGAAGTAAGCCGCATAAAAAGCTAATGGGTAATTAATCTTAAACCAAGCAATGCGGAAAGCCATCATAACATACGCCACGGCATGAGCACGAGGGAATAAATAGGAAATCTTTTTACAGGAATCAATAAACCAATCAGGAATCCCCCCTGCACGCATTTGCTCTTCATAATCTGTTTCTTTTTGTCCTACTTTATTCAGTTTATCAATGCCTTTCCCCTTACGTACATTTTCCATAACCTTAAAGCACGTAAGTGGTTCAATATCACGATGCATTAAAAAGTTCATAATATCATCGCGAGTAGAAATAGCTTCATTTAATTTACAAGTACCATTTTTAATTAACGTTTGCGCATTATCGAGCCATACATTTGTACCGTGCGAAAAACCAGAAATACGCACTATATCTGAAAAATGTTGTGGCTTAGAATCTTCTAACATGCGCCGTACAAAACCAGTACCACATTCTGGCACCGCAAGGGACGCCACTTTATCCCCCATCAACTGCTCTGGCGTTAAACCAATTGCTTTAGTAGAGGAAAATAAACTCAATGTTTCAGGATCATCAAAAGGAATCGTTTGAACATCAACGCCCGTAATATCTTCTAACATACGAATAATCGTAGGATCATCATGGCCCAGAATATCAAGTTTTGTCATACAACCTTCAAAAGAGTGATAATCAAAATGAGTCGTAATGATACCACTATCTTTTTTATTGGCTGGATATTGTACTGGTGTAAATTCGTGAACATCCATATCGCGTGGGCAAACCATAATCCCACCCGGATGTTGACCAGTTGTATTTTTAACACCAGTTACCCCTTTAGCAAGGGCTTCTAAGAACCCCTGCCGCGCTTGAATATCTTGTGCTTCTGCATATTTTTTTACATAACCAATGGCTGTTTTTTCAGCAATAGTACCAATAGTACCTGCACGGAATACATTATCACGGCCAAATAATTCTTCGGTGTATTTATGAGCTCGTGGCTGATAATCACCAGAGAAGTTAAGATCAATATCAGGTACTTTATCACCATTGAACCCCATAAAAATCGCAAATGGAATATCATGACCATTTGTATTCAATGGTGTACCACATTCAGGACAATTCTTTCGAGGTAAATCAAACCCCCCCGCGTATTCACCTTTTTCAAAGAATTCACTATGTTTACATTTAGGGCAAATATAGTGCGGTGGTAATGGGTTTACTTCCGTAATATCCGCCATCGTAGCAACAAAAGACGAACCAACCGAACCACGAGACCCTACTAGATAACCATCATCTAAAGATTTTCGTACCAATTTATGAGCAATATAGTACAGCACACCATAGCCATTGCCAATAATACGAGTTAATTCATAATCTAATCGATCAGCTACAACTTTTGGTAATGGATCCCCATAAATCTCTTTGGCTTTTTTATAGCACATCTCCGTTAAATCATTATCAGCGCCTTCAATTTTTGGCGAATACGTCTTGCCTTGTGGCACTGGTTGTAACGACTCAATACTATCATTAATCATACGCGAATTGGTAACAACCACTTCATAAGCTTTTTCTTCACCCAAATATTTGAACTCTTCTAACATTTCGTCAGTTGTACGTAAATATAAAGAAGGCGTTCTTTCAATATCTTTAAAACCAGACACAGTTAACATAATTTGGCGATAAATCTTTTCATCATCATTTAAATGATGAACGTCGCAAGTTGCCACAACTGGTTTATTTAGAATTTCACCAAGTTCAACGACTTTTTTATTAATATCTACTAAGAAAGATTCTTCCCGAATCTGCTCTCCAGTTCGTCTATCATATAATAAAAAGCGGTTATTCTCTAGGGGCTGAATTTCAAGATAATCATAAAACGAGGCAATCTCTAACAAGCGTTCCTGAGACTCACCTTTTACAATAGCTCGAATTAATTCCCCTGCCTCACAGGCAGACCCAATAATAATGCCTTCTCGATGATCTTCAATAACAGCCCGTGGCAATCGAGGACGTCGTTTATAATATTGCAAATGAGAAATACTTATCATCTTGTACAGATTGCGTAACCCCACTGTATTTTTAGCTAATAAAATGATGTGAGACCGTGTATCATTCTCTTCATCTTCAATCAGATAGCCTTCTACACCATAAATCACTTTGACACCAAGTTTCCCCGCAATATCTTGTGCTTCAGGAAAAGCTTGAATCACGCCATGGTCAGTAATAGCAACCGCAGGATGTCCCCAATCTTTAATGGTTTGTAATAATTCTTTCACATTAACAAGTGCATCACGGTCACTCATCTTTGTATGTAAATGAAGTTCTACACGAGAATCTTCACGATTTTCACTTCGTTTCGTTTCTTTTTTCAATTCCTGAATGCTACGCAAAGACAGGATGTAATCTTTCTCAAATTTATCATCATAATGTACATCCCCTTGGATGCGAACACCCTTAACTGTTTGCATCATCTTAGTAAGTTCACGTGCCTCTTCTACATCATCTATAAATTTAACGAAGCGCATACTGTTCGTACCATCTACAATGCTACCTTTAATAAGGCCTTTACCTGTTTTTGTTTCAATCATTTCAATATTCACAAAAATGCCTTCAAAAATAACATTGTTCATTTCTTCATTAACAAAAGAAATAGATAATGAATCACCAGTAATAGTAGGCCCTAATAGCATGCCCGGATCCGTTACATCACGCTTAAAGCTTCGACGCCGTTTCCCCTTATAGGCAAATCCACCTTCACCACCACTGATAGGCGCTGTTGATTTAGCAGGTTCATAATCACAGACTATCGGCTCTTCATACATATCAATAGGATCGTCATCTACCCTAGAAAACGGAAAAAACTCTTCAGCAAACTCATCAAAACCGTCCGTAGCAGCTTCATCTGAATGAGAACTTTGGTGTTGCGCTGATAGTTCTTTAATTAAATCAGCTACATCATAACCACCGGCAAAAGCAAATTCTTCTGCCGTATGATCATGAATCGGTTCGGAGTCCCAACGATACCCAAATGCCGTAGACTCTTTTACGGTAACGGCATGTGCCTGAATGTGTTTAGACTTATACCAGTTATCGAGCTTATTATGTAATAATTTAAATGCTTCCTCTGAGGACAGCACATTTTTTACTTCTATAGCCTTATCATTGGTTTCAATAAGCATTGCTGTTTCTTGCTTAGCTTTTGGAACTATATGATATCGTACTTTCATGTCTATCCTTCTCTCATATAAATATCCGTACTATCTATTTTGTCTATATATCAATGAATAGCCTCATATCATTCAGACTTTTTATTTGAATTCGTTGTGTTAGAAACATCCTTAGCTTTCGTATCACTCGTCTTGTCTTCAGGTTTAGCTACTTCCTTACTCGGACGCGCAATAACGGTCGTTTCAGGATCATACGTAGAGCTAAAACTATCCGTCTTCGTACGTCCATCTTTATAAGTAAGCGATACCGTTGTATTCACACTAAGACCATCATGCCCTGCATTACGAACTTCTTCTTTTTTTAGTGTTGAATCAATGATAACTTGAGTTTCATGCGGAATTGCCGTTTCGCCACCTACGGAAACAGAGGCTTGCGTTGGTTCATCAGCAGCAAACCCTAAAATACTAATTGTCAAAGTATCACCTACTGTATGGGCTAACACATAAATAGGATGTTCGTAAGGGTTACTAAATACAAAATCAATATAGCCATAAGCTACGGTAGCATCACGACCAGCAGGAATATAACCAACAGGCGCATAATGTGGCACTCGTTCTTCAATTGTCATACCCGATAATAAAGCAGAATTAAATAGGGTAGAGCTAACTTGACAGATACCGCCCCCAATACCAGGTACAAGCTTGCCGTCCATAAAAACAGGCGCATCATCATATCCCGCTTCAGCAGTTCGTTCACCAACAATCACATTGAATGAAAAATTCTGATGAGGCTGAATGATTACATTATTAATCTTATCAGTTGCCAACTGAATATTATGAGTACGACTTGTATCACCAGCATTAAACGTCGTACTATAAGTTCCTAATACAGCATTAATACCTTTTAAATCTTCAGCCGTTACCTTAGGTTTAGCCTGTTCATCAATAACAAGTGACATACTAGTCACGTCCCCTTTTACCAGTTGTTCTTGAAGCTTAGCAATGGTTTTAGCAATATCTAGCCGTTTTCCCGTAATTTCTTTATGTAATACGACTTTACCTGCTTCTACTGTTAAATAGGCATCATGACCACTTTTAGCAATTTCCTTATTGTATGTTTGTAACAACGCTTCTAGTGCTGGTACATTAACATCATACACAATAGATTTAGAAACAGGATTAACTAACGCTTGCCAACGAGTTGCTACATACTCTTCAACAGTCGGCTCATAGCCATAAGCCATAATACTTTCAATGGTTTTATTTACATTTGGTTTTACACCAATATCTGCTAATGCCACCTTAGTTTCTTTTCCATCTTGCCATTTAATTGTCATATGAGTTGGTGCTTTGGCTGCTTCCGCTTCAATAATAGCCACCAACTCGTCTTTATCGGCCCGCGAAACATCGGTTTCACCTAAATACATGCCTTGAATAACATTACCTGTCGGATACAAAAAAGCACCAGCACTTAGGGAAACTAAACCAAGTACAGCACCTGCTATAACACCAATAGAACGTTTCATACAACCCCCACAGCCTATTTATTCAGCACAATAGGCTAAACACAAATCTTTAAAATATGACACACTACCTTCACCACGCCGACTATCTCGCATCACTTCATAAAGTCCACGCAATAACTTAGCCAAAGCGCGAATAGAAATCTGCTGACTTTGCCGATAGGCAAGCGTTATGGGATACGCTTTTACGGTTGACCCAGCTTCTTTAAATAAATCCTGTACAGCGCGCTCACTAAGTCCACTAAATCTACATTCACTAACCATTAATTGTAAGCGCAACTGTCCTTCAATATATGACATAGCCCGCTCCACTTCCTTACTTTGCAACATATAAGGAAATAAGGTGAGCAATGTATTGACATCTTTTTTAAATAAGGCTTCTTTAAACAAAAATATATTTTTTGCCCCATAATCACTACCATTAGCTACCAAAAAGGCTTGTGTAATTTCTCCCTTTGGAGGTAACAATAAAAAGTAGCGATCAAATTCAGTACGCAAAAAACTAACTGGCACATCCTGCCAAAGTTCTAACAAGTGATGGATATATTCAATGCCATCAGCACTCATCGTATAGCCATGAGAATGACAATATGTTTGTAACCATTTAACAATCTCAGGTCCCTTTAACCGATCACAAGCCTCATTAGGTACACTCTTTAAAAACTCCTTATTAGGTTTGAGCCGTTTATCGATTGTCTCATGATATAAAACGAGGACGGGGTGACTACCATCATACGTTAAGAGTAAATCATAAACTTGTTGCCACTCCTCCGTAACTCGTTTATTAGTCTTCGCAAATATAGGCGGATTCACCAAACAATACAGCGTAGGCTCACCAAACAAAGAATCTTCACTCAGCTTTTCACAAATCCGCCGAGCCCCTACTTCATCATTCAACATTTGCACGGATAAGTCTGGATAGGCTTTAAAAAAAGCTTGCTTTTTCTCCTCTATGAGCTGTGACTCATCACCATATAGTAATTGTATCGCCATAGCTTCTCCTACAATAAAAAATCCGGGATCACTTTCGTGCCCGTAATATATCGATTTTCATCAGCTGGATCTACGTCTGCTTGACTCCGGGTATTACCATTTGGCCAATACACAAGAGCTTTAGGTGCCCCCACCGTATATTCGCTATGAGTAGCCGCCACAGCACCATTCGTAGTTCCACTAATGTATGATGTCATCTCTTTTAATTTTAGATGGTTTTTACTATTTTGTCCATTACTGAATATGAATGCTCCCTGTGGTCCTCTTGCAATAAACGTATTTTGTTGCTCTTCAAATATAGCTTCAAAATCCCTTGTCCGGCTACCTATAAAAGTCCCCTCATTGATGTTACTTTTATATAAATTTTGCCAAGTCCAATGTAACGACATTACTAAGTCCGAAAGGCTTTGTCTATTCTCTGTAGTTACTGACTCTAAAGTAATTAACTGTGGTTTAGTAACACCATAATAATGAACAGCATTGATGATAGCACTTTGTGAAATAACCGATAGTGGTTTTCCTTCAGTAGCTACATGAAGCCACATCGTCCTGGCCGTAAAAGGGGCCTCCTTCAACACTAAAAAAGCAGCGCCTTGTGATAAAGGAATAATATGTATATATACTGCTGTATGTAATAAACTAGAAAAGGGAATCAATAATAAACATAATAAACCTAAACCAATGATATTTTCGTACCACAATTGGCGAACATCAGCTTTCAGCATACAATGGTATAAATAACGACAGCCTAATATATACAAGGCACCAGCTCCAACAGATAATGCTCCCCAATAGCCAACAGATCCAGGTATATTAGCAATTGTAAAATTTAAAAACAAAGCCCCTTTTAAAATGGACGCCAATATATACCATAATAAAGGTATATCCACAATGAGGTGTAATAATAATAAAATAGCCGTCCCTAAAATAGCAAAATCTAAAATAGGGCCCACAAGAATAGCCGCAATTAAAGAACCTACGCCCATAAGGTGAAAATAATACAACTGTAGTGGAAATATAAGAATTTGAGCACTTACACATAAACTTAACGGTCCCATGATATATGGCCAGCCCTTTGGTAAACGCTGATATATAGGGCGACTAAAGAATAAAATTCCATATGTCGCCCCAAAGGACAATTGAAAGCTAACATCCAAAAGGAGTAAAGGCTCAAACCACAATAAGATCGCCGCGCTAAGATGCAAAGCTTGTCGACTTTGATATAAGCGACCTTTGATAATTCCTAGCCCCATAATAATCCCCATCAAAGCGGATCGAATAACAGGTGGATTACAACCTACTAGCAAACAATATACTATAACAAATAAAATAGCTCCATAAGTAGCTCGTTTCTTATTCATGCCTAACCAAGAAGCCAATACGAATATAAACCCAAAAAGTAAAGCTACATGAGAACCTGATACTGATAATATATGAATCAATCCTGTTTTAGCAAATGCCTCCATAATCGATGAATCTAAGGCATTATAACCACCACCAAGCAGTAAACTCTGACTCATGTCACCTAATTCACCTGGTAATTGTTGTTTTAGAATGTGACTACTCATATAACGCCAATAACCTAATGATTTCATCACCTGATTCACTATGTGAGTATACCATTCAGTCTCAGGTTCAGTCACTAGACCTTGTAACTCACCTTCATATAAGGTACCCATTCTATGATTTGTAAGATAGCGAGCACGTAAATCAATCCTACCCTCTTCTGGTGCAAAGTTAACTTTAGTTATAGTCCCTTTAATTGCTACATAGCTTCCTGGTAAGATATCTGTTTGTGCTACCACTGTTGAAGGTATCACATAGACCACTACTTCTCCCTCAGCACTCAAATGCTTCGAATTAACCCCCTCTTTATCTGGCACTATCTCTACTATATCCCCTACTATCCGCCAATAAGTATGACGATTAACCATAGCCATCTCTGGCAAACTAGTTACCCGTATCGTATAAATCCCCTTAGCCCCTACATAATAAGGATTTACTGTTTCATACGCATCAATAGTTACTGCCGTTCGATACATACCAAAAACAATCAAACTTAAAATAATAAGTACGACCGCCAACATATTTCGCCTACTAGTGCTACCCTTACGCACTAAATTGACATTGATATATTCACTTTTTCTATTTTTTACATAACGCTCTATAATAAGCCAAAGAAAATACCAAGAACTACCTAATAACACGAGCATAGGATTTGTAAATCCATATCGCATGCCATAGGCCAATACAATGCCCCAAGCCGGTGCGAGCCACAATAAAGCACCCCATTCTGTATAAGTAAAGAAATACATATACAAACCTCCTAGTTTATACCGTAATATGAGGGGCTAATTTTTTAAACGTGGCTTCACCAATCCCTTTTACCTTCTTAATATCTTCAATCGTCTTAAACAATCCCGATTGTTCACGATAAGCAATAATTTTCTTTGCCGTGCCTGGACCAACACCAGATAACTTAGTTAACTCTTGCTCATTAGCTGTATTAATATTAATTTTTTGTTTACGCAATAATTCCTCAGGATTCCCCATAAAATTAAAAGCCACATGAATATGACTACCACTGGCTGCTACTTCAGCCAAATTAATCGTATCTACTGATGCATAAGGTAATAAACCGCCACAAGCCTGAATCACATCCCCCACCGTTTGTCCGCCTTGCAGTTTATATAGACCAGGTGTTTCTACCGCCCCTGTGACATATACATATTCATTATCCCCATTCATATTTTTTTTATCCTCTGTATTTTCCTCCGTTTGTATATTAGGGCCCTTAGTTTGGCTCTCTTCTGTCACCATAACACCATGAGTGCTATTCATTTGCGCTTCTGAATCTGTTATAATAGGCCGTAGTACCAAAAGGTACACCATACAGGCTATACCTAAACATAGCCATAATTTTTTATATTTTTTTAGTTGCTCCACGTAACACGCCTCCTAGTCAAAGTATGATTTAATACAATGATGTTTAATCATATTTTATTCTTACTCATAGTTTCCCTTTTATTTGTGAAACTCCTGCTAATTCATACCACGAGTATCAATTAGCACAGAGCGTGTTACTATACGAAAGGATACATTTATGGAAACAAGTCGTTTACAAAAATATGCAAATGCGCTATTAACTACAGGCGTTAATTTGCAAAAGAATCAAACATTAGTCATTAATGTTGATGTAGAAAATCAGAATTTTGCTCTTGTTGTAACTCAAGAAGCATATAAATTAGGTGCCAAAGAAGTGGTTGTTAATTGGCGCTCAACCACAATTGGTAAAGAGCGTCTACTCCATGCGGCCGATGAAGTTTTATCAAATCCAGCCCCTTGGATTCCAGAATATTATAAAACTTATGTAGAAGCAGGTGCTGCTTTCTTATCTTTAATTAGTGCAAATCCTAAAGCTCTAGCCGGTGTCCCTTCCGAACGTATTGCCAGTCAATCGCGCCATCTTAATAAAGCTCTCCACTTTTATCACGAAGCAATTATGGACTCTACCCTTACTTGGTGCGTAGCCTCTGTTGCTACCTTACGCTGGGCTGAACTGCTAGGTTTCACAGGAACAGACGAAGAAAAAATAGATGCCTTATGGGCCGAAATCTTCACTTTATGTCGCATTGAAAATGTAAGTCCCACGGAAAAATTAGCCCCTCATTTACAACGATTAGAATCTCGCACCAAAGCTATGAATCAACATCATTTCCAAACACTTCATTACACATGCTCAAATGGTACAGATTTAACAATTGACCTGCCTAAAAATCATGTATGGCAAGGTGGTGCTGAGGCCTCTAAAAGTGGCATTATCTTCGATGCCAACATTCCAACGGAGGAAGTTTTTACAGCACCGCAATATGATGGTGTTAACGGAATTGTATATAGCACCAAACCTTTAATCTATCAAGGCAATGAAATTAATGATTTTTATTTCACTTTTGAAAATGGTAAAATCATTAACTTTGATGCTAAGGTTGGCAAAGAACATTTGAAGCACCTTATTGAAACTGATGAAGGTTCAGCCTATCTTGGTGAAATAGCATTAGTAGATCACTATTCACCTATTAGCCAGTCCAATCGCATTTACTTTGAAACACTGTTTGATGAAAATGCCTCCTGCCATTTAGCCGTTGGGGCTGCCTATCCAACGTGCTTAGCTAATAGTGACGGCTTAAGCAAAGAGGAGCTGAAACAAGAAGGCCTTAATCATTCCTTAACCCATGTAGACTTTATGATTGGTCATGAGGATATGAATATCGAAGGAGTTACCACTGCTGGTGAAACTGTAACAATTATGAGTAAAGGCAAATTATTAATCTAAATACTGCACGTAAAAGAAGGAATAGCCCAGCTTCTCCCCACGCATCACCATCTTTAACACTATACTTGCCTTGCTAGTAATAGGGAGTATTCTTATAAATTAACTATATGCAAAAAACTCGTCATACAAATTACGAAACGACTTTGTTCGCAAGAACTCGGAGTAAGTAATTGTATGACGAGTTTTTATTATCTAAATCAAGTATAATCCCTATCACTAGCCACAAGCTATAGGTTAATATTCAAGGTGCGCCCTGTAGGCATATATTCACTAATTTGCACACCAGCAGTTCTAAGCATGCGTTTTGATGCTATCACCTCAGGCGTGTCTTTATATTTATCCTGCCAATAAATCACTTCACGAATACCACTTTGAATAATTGCTTTAGCACATTCATTACAAGGAAATAATGTAACATAGATTTTACTACCTTCTAATGAACCGCCACGATAATTTAAAATGGCATTCAATTCACTATGTACAATATAAAAATATTTATTATCCTTACTAGCATCTCGTTCCCAGGCAAATTCATCATCACTACAGCCACAAGGCATACCATTATAGCCAATGGATAAAATTTTATTATCCTCACTTACAATACATGCCCCTACCTGTGTATTTGGATCTTTAGACCGTTGAGCTGCTAAAATAGCAACCCCCATAAAATATTCATCCCACGTTATATAATCACTACGTTTAGGCATCTTTACCTCCTAAATATATAAATTAATACTGTACTTCATTATTGTATAAAAAAACTCACAAAGTCAATATATTACTTTGTGAGTTTTTCATATGCAACTATTTTACAACAATATTCACAATTTTATTTGGAATAATGATAACTTTAGCCACTGTTTTATCAGTCGTAAATTCCTTAACACGATCTAAATCTAATGCTAACGCTTCTAAATCAGCTTTAGGCATATCTACAGGAATGGTGATTTTATCACGAACTTTACCATTTACTTGAACGGCAATTTCAATTTCATCAATCACAAGCGCTGCTTCTTCATAAACTGGCCATTCTTGCTGATGAATACTACCTTCAAACCCTACTTCATGCCACAATTCTTCCGTAATATGTGGTGTAAAAGGCGCTAATAATAAAAGTAATTTTTCTACTAATTCATTAGCCAATGTAGCTTGTACTGTTTCATGAGAATCTTTGAACTGATACATAGCATTAACTAATTCCATAATACTAGAAATCGCTGTATTGAAGTTAAATTTACCATCTAAATCAGCTGTTACTTTTTTAATTACACGATGTAATTCACGACGAAGAGCAAACTCTTCTTTAGATAATTTATCACTATGACCAGTCTTAGCCCATTGCTGATAAGCATCAACAATACGCCATACACGACTTAAGAAACGATACGAGCCTTCTACCCCTTCATCGCTCCAATCAAGGTCACGTTCTACAGGGGCTGCAAATAAAATGAACAGACGAGCTGTATCAGCACCATATTTGGCAACAATTTCCTCTGGAGATACAACATTGCCTTTTGATTTAGACATTTTACTGCCTTCTTTAAGCACCATGCCTTGCGTCAACAATCCTTTGAATGGTTCATCATAGCTAACAAGACCTAAATCATGAACAACTTTTACAAAGAAACGGGAATATAACAAGTGCAAAATAGCATGTTCAATCCCACCAATATACTGATCGACATTCATCCAATAATCAGCTAATTGTTTGCTAAAAGCTTCTTTGTCATTACGTGCATCTGTATAACGAAGGAAATACCAAGAAGAATCAATAAAGGTATCCATGGTATCAATTTCGCGACGAGCTTCACCGCCACAGCATGGGCAAGTCGCTTTAACAAAATTTTCAGAAGTAGCTAATGGCGAAATAGCACCACCATCGAAGACTACATCTTCTGGTAAACGAACTGGTAATTCTTCTTCTGGCACCAATTGCTCACCACATTTATCACAATATACAACAGGAATTGGCACGCCCCAATACCGTTGACGAGAAATCAACCAGTCACGTAAACGATAGTTGACCATTTTACGACCGATTCCACGATCTTCAAAATTCTTAATAATCGCTTCACGGGCCTCAGCCGATGTCATGCCATCATATTCACCAGAATTAATAAGTACACCATCTTCATGCGCCTCAGTGTGCCATTCGTCAAATGTTAAAGTCTGTGCTTCATTTTGAACAACAGGAAGGATTGGTAAATTGTATTTACGAGCGAACTTATTATCGCGTTCGTCATGCGCTGGTGAACCCATAACGGCGCCAGTCCCATAATCCACTAATACATAGTTAGCAATCCAAATAGGAATCTCTTTCCCCGTCATAGGATGTTTAGCATAAGCCCCTGTGAAAAGGCCTTCTTTTTCTACATCAGTGGATGTACGATCAATTTCATTAAGATTGCGTACCTTATGAATAAAAGCATCTAATTCAGCTTTATTAGCTTTATTAGCAATCAATTCTTCCACATATGGATGTTCTGGTGCTAACACGATATACGATACGCCATAAATCGTATCGACACGAGTTGTATATACTTCAATATTTTTATTGATTTCAGGAATTTCAAAAGCAAACTGAGCCCCTTCACTACGGCCAATCCAGTTCTTCTGCATAGTTTTAACACGTTCAGGCCAATGATCAAGCGTATCTAAATCAGCCAATAAACGATCTGCATATTCTGTAATTTTTAAGAACCATTGTTTAAGGTCTTTCTTTTCTACCTTATTATCACAACGCCAACAAAGACCATCAATAACCTGTTCGTTAGCTAATACAGTATGACAGTGATCACACCAGTTAACTTTAGCTTCTTTTTTATAGGCTAACCCTTTTTTATAGAATTGTTGGAATAACCATTGAGTCCAACGATAATAATCTTCTTTGCAAGTTGCTACTTCACGATCCCAATCATAGGATAAACCTAACTCTTGTTGCTGACGTTTCATATTAGCAATATTTTCAAGTGTCCATTTGCTTGGGGCAATCCCATGTTTGATAGCTGCATTTTCAGCAGGCATACCAAAAGCATCCCAGCCCATTGGATGGAGAACATTAAAGCCTTTCATTTTTTTGAAACGCGCTACAACGTCACCAATCGAATAGTTACGAACATGTCCCATGTGAAGATTACCCGATGGGTATGGGAACATTTCTAATACATAATATTTCTCTTTATTTTCATCGTATTCCGTTTTAAATGTTTTATGTTCAAGCCAATACGCTTGCCATTTCTTTTCAATATCCTGGGCTACATATTTTTCGTTCATGCCACAGCCTCCTCAGTTCAAATTCCTCTAAAACCTACTCTACTCTCTTAAACTACAAGTCTTAAACTTAATTATATTACTAATTGTCAACTACCGTCAATACAGGAATATACTCATGATTCTTTAGTAATCATTACGCTAGATGACTTAGTATTTTCTTGCTTTGTTTTGTCTTCTTGCTTTGTTTTGTCTTCTTGCTTTGTTTTGTCTAATTTTTTCACTTTTGTAGCATCATACTCTTGGATTATAAATTGACGAAACTCTGGAGTTTCAAACCCTTTACGCCAAGCCGCAAACCCTGCCAGCTTTAATTCAGGAATCAAATTTAATTTGTAGGGCATAGACAGAGTATCTTCAAACCACACTTCGGTAATAGTCGCTGTTTTATTCCGCAATCCCCCAGCTATCCGTGGCTCACGCCCCGTTTCAGCATAAGCAATCAATTGTTCCCCTAAATCAGTATTACCAAAACGCAGATAATTGACTTTTAACTCTTCATTCCAGCTTACACGTTCACCATACTTAGCTTTTAATTCATCTGCTTCAGCCATCGGTAATGTCCGAGCTTTAGCCGGCCCATAATGAACCGTCCCCTTATCATCTACCGATATCGTTTTTTCCCAAATACGCATATAGTATGGAATTCCTAATACTAATTTTTCAGGAGAAATTTCACGCATAATGGCCATACTATTCTCCTTTACCCAAGGATAGGACGCCACTGGCCCAGCCGTTTTGCTCCCTGCTGGTGTTTCATCATATGCCATAAGTACAACATAATCTAATAACTCACCTAAATGCTTGCGATCATACACCTTTGACCAATTTTCACTATCAGAATACCCCGTCACATCCATAGATACAAATAAATTAGCCTCGTGGAGTCGTTTCATTAAATACGCTACAAAGCTAGTCAATTTCGCCTTATCTTTATAGTAGATATTTTCAAAATCTAAATTATAACCATCATATCCATAGGTTAACGCATAAAGCACCAAATCATCACCAATCAAAGGCCAAGATTTTTCATTATTTAAGATTTTGCTGGTAAAATCTGGCTCAAAGGTATTTGTCACTAAGGGCCATACCCGATAGTCTTGGTCTTTATATGTATTCACATAATCTAATCGAACATTAGGTTTTACTGTCAAGCCCTGCTCACTAATATCAAACCAAGTTGGCGATACAATGGACGTACTTTTTTTAGCGATAGGCCCTTCATAAGTTTTCGTCACAAAAGGATCAAAAACCCAAGCAATAGGCTCTTGTATTTCCTTACGGTCTGCTAGCTTGATAGCTCCTAATGGGGCGTATAGTTCAATCCCTTGTTTAGTTTTAGTCGCTGTAACTCCCAAAGCTGGGGAAATGCTACTCATATCTACATACTGCTGACCATTGCGAACAGTCGTGGCCAACTGAATTTTCCGCTGACCTTGCCTTGTATCCCCAGTATATAGCATATCGCCGGCTCGTCTTGGCGCTGGAAGTTGTATATAGGATTGGCCCTTTTCAGAGGTAATAGGGTTCAAATTTACTTGCTTATAGATAGCTAATGGTATATACAGATGTTCACCTTCTGTAATCGCTAATTCATCTGTTGATGAAATTTGTCCATATAAAGTTCGTAAAAAAATAGTAGGCTCATTAACCGTATTTTTGCTTACCTCATTTGTATTAATGGTCGTTGCATCTTTAGTTACCAGTATTTCAGCTGCTTCTACATTCGCCAATCCCAAAGTTAACGAAGCAAGTACTAAAGCACCTAACATTCTATGTTTCATATTCTATCCTTTCTATTCTCTAGGCTATCGCTTTTTATATAATCAACAATTTATTCTACATGATATGTTTCATAAGTGCCTAATAATTGCATTGAAGTGGCTAACTCTTTTAATTCAGCTAACGCCTCTTCGATTTGAGCCCCATTATGATCAATTTGTAAATCTAAAAAGAATTTATAGTCACCTAATCGACCTTTAGTAGGTCGTGATTCAATTTTTACCAAATTAATTTGTCGTTTAGCAAAAATACCCAAGCATTCCCATAAAGATCCCGGTCGTAACCCATCAAGTTCACATTGCAAAGATACTTTGCCAGATACTTTCGAGGCATCAAACTGAATCATTTCATTTGGCTTAACTAAAATGAATCGAGTTAGATTAAAGGCATTATCCTGCACTTGATCTGTCAATTTAATTAATTTATATTGAGCGCCCATCGCTTCTCCACCAATAGCGCCCCATTTTTTATTACCTGCGGTAGCGACTATATATGCCCCTTCGGCAGTAGACGTAGTAACTTCCTGTTTAACAGCGCTTAACGTATCTTTTAGAAACCGTTTACACTGCCTTAATGCTTGCGGATGAGAATAAACTGCTTCAAGGTCAATTAAACTAGCTTGAGGTATGCCCCACACATAATGACGAATGGGCATGCTAATTTCTGCTACAATTTCAACGTTCTGATGTTCCGCTAAATAATCCATAGTTGTTAACACGGTACCACCTAACGAGTTCTCTACAGGCACAAAGGCATAGTTAGCTTTTTCAGTCATAGCCTCTTCAATGGCTTCTTCAATAGTATGAGTCGCTTCTTTGGTCACTGTCAATCCTTGCCATTGACAAAGACGATTTAACGCTTCTTCTGTAAATGTTCCTCGCGGGCCTAAAAATGCTATAATTTTCACGCGCATCGCCTCCTGACAATCTAAGTAACTACTATTATGCCTGCCTAACAATAATTTTTATTATAACATATGGTCTTTTTATTGTCATAAGAAAGGCTCTCCGCTATAATGAAACTATACTAATTATTAGGAGGTTTCTATGCATCAATATTTATTTTATATCGGTGATTTTCCTGTTCGTGCCTATGGGCTACTTTTATCTCTAGGCATTTTCTGTGCCGCCGCAGTTGGCTACTTCTTATTGAAAAAAGATGGTCGTGGCTGGCATGTTCATATGGTCGATTTTGCCATTTATACTGGCATTGCTGGTATAATCGGGGCTCGTCTATGGGATGTGTTCTTTTTTGACTGGACCTATTACCAACATCACCTACTAGAAATTCCTTTCGTATGGCAAGGCGGCATGGCCATTCAAGGTGGGGTTATTTTGGGGACCTTAGTCGGTATTTGGTATGTAAAACGCCAGGGCATAGACCCTTGGGCGTTTGCTGATATTTTTGCCCCAGCTTTAATTCTCGGTCAATCGGTGGGCCGTATGGCTAACCTTATGAATGGCGATGCATTTGGTAACCCTACTGGTGGAAACTTTGGTATACTCTATCCTGAAACAACTTTAGCCTTTAAAACCTATGGAGCGCAACCCCTTTGGCCTGCTGAAATCTGGGAAGGACAAATCGACATATTAATTTTTGTCATTCTCTTACTCTTTAACACAACAAAACATAAAAAAGGACAAACCTTTGTATTATATGCAATCCTTTACTCTACAGCCCGCTTTTTCTTAGAGTTTCTACGCGGTGACTATGTAAACCTTACGATGGGATTAAAATCAGCTCAAATGACTAGCTTAACCGTGATCATTATTGGAATTGTTATCTTTATTGCTTTACAAATCAAAGGCAAATATGATGAACACGTTCTATTAGCCCATGAAGCAGCTGAAGAAGCCGCTATATCTGGAAAAAGACCTCCACAAAATTCTACAGTCAATAAAAACGGTGTAATCTCAGATAAGAAAAAAAATAATAAACGCAAATAATTTAAATCATTTTGCTATAAGATAAACCACAAAAGAGGCCTTTCACATGCTATGTGCCTAACTACTAAACTAATTTAGTTTACAGTTAAAACACATACATAGAAAGGCCTCTTTTTTAGGCATTACACCATCATTAGCTTCTCCTAAAGCATACATACAATCCTAACCATTTTTAACTGACCAGTAATAGCCCCATAAAATATAAGGCTAGCTAGCACCATGACATCGGCTTTATACAACGTATGACCTTTTCGTTCAGCACCTTCAATTTATCCTTTTAATTTATGCCATCCGTATATTGCCAGAACCAATAATGTATAGCCATCAAAGAGCATCATAAAATACATACTATTAGCAATTCGTATAATCAAATGAACATGAAGCCATCCTAATAAAATGGCGCTTATATACAAACGATGAAGCCATAAACCACTTTTTCGTGACCACCGTTCACGAATGATTGTTTTCAAGTGGCGAAACCCTATCAATGAGCGACTTCCTAAAGGGCTCAATATGAGTACAGCTATCAAAAATGCTATTACAGATAATATGAGAGCTACTAATCCTGTGTATTTTATTTCACTATGCATAGTAAATGAGAACCAATAATGGCCAATAGCTGTTACTAAGGTCAAAGAACCCAATACGCGATGCCAAAACATAAGACGTCCCATACCAAACCAACGTACTAACCAATTAGGTCGGGTACTAATATATAAAGCTATTAACCAACCTACATAAGCTAATATGCCTACATCATAACTATATAAATTTCGCTGACTTTCAATAACTCCGACATATAAGAAAACTATTAAAGGCAAGCTAACAAGTAACCACCCTATGACTAACTGAATAAAACTATACACCGATCCCATCATATGCTCCTCTCAATTGAAGTAAACTTTATATTTATAATTACCATACAACCTAAAGTTAACTTCAAGTCAAGCTCTCTATTCATTGTAATTTCTATAGATAGACTATCAATTTTGCTAAAAATAGTACAATACCAACTATCTAATGTAGTATAATATAAACGCATAGTGAAACTAATCATATTGGATTTATATAAATACTAGCGAGGTACCTATGATTGATTTACGCTTATTGGAACAACTTATCGCCTTTAATGATTGCGGTACTTTATCTAAAGCAGCCGAGCAACTTTTAATATCCCAACCAGCTTTAACCCGTAGTATGCAACGCTTAGAGAATGAACTAGGGGTTCAGTTATTTACCCGCACGAAAAACCGTATGACATTAACCGACACAGGTTACTATACTGTAGCACAAGCGCGTCAACTCTTACGCCACTCTCAAGAATTTTTAAATAAAGTACACCACCACGCTTTACAACAATTGGTTCTTTTTATTGGTTCTTGTGCACCTGGGCCTATTTTTGAAATCACCTACCGAATCAATTCACGTATGCCTAATCAAAAAATAACAACAAAGCAAGAAGAAGAAAATACATTAAAAGAAGCTTTACTCAATGAAACTTACCAAATTGTAATTACAACTGCCCCTTTAGATGATTCACGAATTGCAACAAAACCATTTTTTACAGAAAAATTATTTTTATCTGTATTAGACGATCATCCATTGGCCAAACAAGAATCTATTACATTAGATGACTTAGCGGGTTTAACTATGCTATTACGAACACATCTAGGGATTTGGAACCATCTTGTTAGTCGCTTAACAAAAACAACGTTTATTAAACAAAATGACAATGATACCTTTATTGCCTTAGTGAACGCCTCCAATCTACCTAGTTTTACAACAAATCTAAGTCAATTTCATGGGATACTTCCTAAAAATAGAGTTAATATTCCTATTAGTGATTCCGAAGCAGCTATCCCCTTTTTTATAAATACACTCAAGAAAAATCATCATATTGTAGACGAATTACTCTAATATAAAATCACTAAAATAAGAAATTTTAAATCATATATTAAAAGTTAAACAAAAAAGCAATCTGTATAAGTAGACGCTCTTAAACGAATGCTACCTATACAGATTGCTTTTTATAATAAATATTACAAACTAATCGACCCAATCATTACAAGATATAATTAGACAAATCCACATCTTGTACAATAGTACCTAATCGTTCCTCTACCATTTCGGCTGTAATGGTTACATCCACTTCTTCGGCTGGTGGTGCATTAAAGGAAATATCTTGTAACAATTTTTCTAAAATCGTATGTAAACGACGGGCGCCAATATCTTCGGTTTCATTATTAACACGATAGGCCAATTCGGCAATTTTATCAATAGCCTCTTCTTTAAAATGAATGGTCACTTTATCAGCCTTCAATAACATATGATATTGTTTTAGCAACGCCTGTTGTGGTGTCGTTAAAATTTCTTTAAAGTCTGCTTGTGTAAGACTATTTAGCTCTACACGAATTGGGAAACGACCTTGTAATTCAGGAATCAAATCAGATGGTTTTGATACATGAAAGGCACCAGCAGCTATAAATAGAATATGTTCCGTTTTAATGGGCCCATATTTAGTATTTACCGTTGCCCCTTCTACGATAGGCAAAATATCTCGTTGAACCCCTTCTCGAGATACATCAGGGCCAGATGCGCCACTACGTGCAGCGATTTTATCAAACTCATCTATAAATACAATACCTTCTTGTTCTGTTAATTGAACCGCTTTATCATTCACCGCATCCATATCCAACAATTTTTGAGCCTCTTCTTGGATAAAGATTTTGCGGGCCTGACCTACTGTCGTATGACGTTTTTTCTTTTTCTTTGGTAATAAATTACCAAACATCTCAGAAATATCCGTTCCCATGCTATCAGGTGCGCCATTTAAAGGCATTGCAAATGCTTTAGCCTGTTCTTCCACTTCAATTTCAATCTCACGGCTATCCATAAGACCATTTTTTAATTGTTCATAGAACTGGCTACGCTTTTCAGACATTTCTGGTGTTTCTGGCTCTTTCTTTTCTTCTTCTTTAGCGTCCTCTGGATTAGCAAAAAGCATTTCTAAAGGATTTGTCATCTTTTTAGATGTTTCATTCTCCTTTTTAGGCCAAAGAATCTGTAATAATCGCTTATTCGCTAATTCTTCTGCTTTTTCCTGTTGCCCTTCCATCATTTCTTCTTTGACCATGCGTACTGCATTTTCTACTAAATCACGAATCATTTGATCCACATCACGACCAACATAGCCTACTTCAGTAAATTTAGTTGCTTCCACCTTTACAAAAGGTGCTTTTACTAATTTAGCCATACGACGAGCCAATTCTGTTTTACCAACCCCAGTAGGGCCAATTAACAAAATATTTTTTGGCGTATATTCTTCACGCACATCTTCTGGTAATTGTTTCGCGCGCCAACGATTACGCAGCGCAATGGCTACCATCTTCTTAGCTTCTTTTTGTCCAATAACATATTTATCTAACTCGGCTACAATCTGACGAGGTGTAAAATTGTTACTATCCATTCAAATCCTCCAATATATCTTATTTAAGTTCTTCCACAATTACATTGTGATTCGTATATACACAAATATCAGCTGCAATATGCAATGCTTTTTCTGCAATTTCACGCGCACTAAGTTCCGTATTGCTAGCTAACGCACGAGCCGCGGCTAGTGCATAGTTACCACCAGAACCAATCGCGCAAATTCCATCATCTGGTTCAATCACTTCACCATTACCCGAAACCAGTAAAATAGTTTTACCGTCAGACACTAATAGTAAGGCTTCTAAATTTCGAAGCATTTTATCACTGCGCCATTCTTTAGCCAACTCTACAGCACTGCGCACTAATTGCCCATTATATTGATTCAATTTAGCTTCAAATTTATCGAATAAAGTAAAGGCATCGGCTACAGAACCTGCAAACCCAGAAATAACTTTACCATTATATAAACGGCGAACCTTTTGGGCCGTATTTTTCATAACTACGCTTTGCCCCATTGTAACTTGGCCATCACCAGCAATGGCAATCGCATCATTACGTTTTACAGCACATATAGTAGTAGCATGAAATTCTACACTCATCCTAAATATTCCTCCTTAAGTGTTGCTAACGTCTCTAATGCACGTTGTGCAATAAGACCATTCTTTTCTTTCTTCTTACGAACCTTAGTAGGCCATGGTTCCATTATACCAAAATTAATATTCATTGGTTGGAAATCAGAGCCTTCATATTCACTAATATAATGACTTAGCCCACCTAAAGCGGTCGTCCTTGGGAAGCTAATAAAATCTTTTTCCGCTAATAATTGACTGACTTGAATTCCTGCCATAAGGCCAGAAGCAGCTGATTCCAAATAGCCTTCTACGCCTGTCATTTGCCCAGCAAAGAATAAACGACTATCTGCTTTTAACTGGAAAAATTCATTTAACAAAGTTGGCGAATTAATGTATGTGTTACGATGCATAACACCATAGCGAACAAATTCCGCATTTTCTAGACCAGGAATCATAGAAAATACTCGTTTTTGTTCACCCCATTTTAGATGAGTTTGAAATCCTACCAAGTTAAACATAGTCGCTTCTTTATTTTCTTTGCGAAGCTGCACAACGGCATAGGACTCTGTGCCCGTACGCTTATCAACTAAGCCAACTGGTTTTAAAGGACCATAGCGCAAGGTATCAATGCCACGAGAAGCCATAATTTCTACAGGCATACAACCTTCAAAATATTGTTCTTTTTCAAATTCTTTTAGCTCTGCCACTTCAGCCGTTGTTAAAGCATCCCAAAATGCTTTATATTCGTCTTCTGTCATAGGACAATTTAAATAATCCGCATCACCTTTATCATAGCGGGATGCTGCAAATACTTTATCATAGTTTAATGACTCTGCCGTGACGATAGGAGCTGCCGCATCATAGAAGTAAAAATCACCTGTGCCAGTCTTAGCTTTTACTTGTTCTGCCAAGGCCTCTGACATCAATGGTCCTGCTGCCACAATAACAATACCTTCGGTAGGTAATTCCGTTACTTCCTCGCGCACGACTGTAATCAGTGGATGCGCTGTTAAACGTTCAGTCACCATTTGACTAAATAAATGGCGGTCTACGGCTAAAGCACCACCAGCTGGTACTGCCGTTGCATCAGCACAAGCCATAATAATAGAATCAAGCTGGCGCATTTCTTCTTTTAAAAGGCCCACTGCATTTTCAATATTACCAGCCCGTAACGAATTACTACAAACGAGTTCTGCAAATTGCTCTGTATGATGTGCTGGCGAAGTCCGTTGTGGCCGCATTTCATATAAGGTTACAGGAATGTTGCGTTTAGCTAATTGCCAAGCTGCTTCGGAGCCCGCTAAACCTGCACCAATAATCGTAACTTTCGATGTAGTCACAATATCCTCCTTTATACTATGCTTCTTTATTATCTTCATTATCTTCAACTTTTTTCTTGCGAGTCCGTTTTTTAGGTTGAGTTGGACAGTTTTCATTGGAACAGAATTTTTTAGTCGTTCCATTTTTATACGTTTTTTCTGTCATAATACTACCACAAGTTTCACAAGTTTCATTAATTGGTTTATTCCAAAGGGTAAAATCACAAGCGGGATAACGATCACAGCCGTAAAATACACGGCCTCGTTTAGATTTACGTTCTACAATAGTCCCTTCCTGACATTTAGGACAAGTGACCCCCGTACTTACAGTAATCGGTTTTGTATTTTTACATTCGGGAAAATTAGAACAAGCTAAGAAACGTCCAAAACGACCAAATTTATAAACCATAGGGCTGCCACAAAGATCGCACACTTCATCGCTCTCTTCATCAGCAATCTTTACACGCTCTACTTCATTCGCTTCCTCTAATTCTTTAGCAAATACTGAATAAAATTCATTCAATACATCTTGATACGTTTCTTCACCGCTCGCAATTTCATCTAAATCTTTTTCTAAATGAACGGTAAAATCTACATTGATAAATTTTTCAAAATGAGCGATTAAAAAATCAACTACGACAAAGCCAAGTTCTGTCGGTATAAATTGTTTATCTTGCTTCTCTACATAATTGCGCGTCATAATGGTATCAATGATAGGGGCATAAGTACTTGGACGCCCAATACCTTGTTCTTCTAAGGTTTTAATCAAACTAGCTTCTGAATAACGAGCTGGCGGTTGTGTAAAATGCTGTTGTGGATCAATGGCCGTATTGGTCACCACTTGCCCTGCTTCCATACTTGGAATTAACTTAGGTTCTTCCCCTTCTTTTTTCGTGTCTTCATAGACTTCAGTAAATCCTTTAAAGATTACCTTGCTCCCAGAAGCACGCAATGTATATTCACCACAAGCTAATTGAGCCGTCACAATCTCTGACTGTTGAGGTGTCATTTGACTTGCCATAAAGCGATTCCAAATTAAAGTATATAACTTTAACTCATCTCGACTCAAAAATGGTTCAACCATTTTAGGAGGAAGTTCTAAACTAGTCGGACGAATAGCCTCATGCGCATCTTGACTGCTTTCTTTAGTACCAAACACATTAGGTTTAGCTGGATAATACTCCTTGCCAAAATGATTAATAATATACTCCTTAGCTGCACTTTGCATTTCTTGAGCAATACGCGTCGAATCTGTACGCATATACGTAATCAAACCTACATGACCATAACCACCAATTTCAAGACCTTCATATAAATGTTGAGCAATCATCATAGTCCGTTTAGCCCCAAAATTAAGTTTACGAACCCCTTCTTGTTGTAACGTAGACGTAGTAAATGGAGCTGGTGCTTTTCGTGACCGTTTGCGACGATCAACACTCATAACCTCAGCAGTTTGCTTGGCTAGATCAGCCTGAATCGCCATAGCCATAGCTTCATTAGGTATACTGATCTTTTCTTGCCCTTTATGTGTCAATTCCGCTGTAAAAATTTCCTTGTTCGCCGTTTCATACTGACCTTCAACAGACCAATATTCTTCAGGAACAAAGGCCTGAATTTCTCGCTCTCTTTCACAAATAAGACGCACTGCTACTGATTGCACACGTCCAGCACTAAGTCCCTTACAGATTTTTTTCCAAAGTAAAGGACTTAATTTATACCCAACAATGCGGTCGAGCATGCGCCGAGCTTGTTGTGCATCAACCATATTTTTATCAATCGTACGCGGTGCCGAAATCGCCTCTGCTACAGCATGCTTTGTTATTTCATTAAACGTAATCCGGCATTTAGACGCTTCATCTACATTTAAAATATATGCTAAATGCCAAGAAATGGCTTCCCCTTCTCTATCCGGGTCAGTCGCCAGTAAAATAGCTTTTGATTCATCGGCTTCAGCTTGTAATTCTTCTATTAATTTTTTACGAGTCATTAAATTAGCATATCGTGGTACAAATCCATTTTCTATATCAATGCCTAGCTGACTCTTCGGTAAATCTCGTAAATGCCCCATACTTGCTTTTACTACATAATCAGGGCCTAAAAATTTCTCAATTGTTTTTGATTTTGCTGGTGATTCCACAATCACTAAAGTTTTACCATCAGGATTAAACGTGCGTGGCGGTAATGTTTTCGCTAAGTCCCCAACAGCCTGCATAACAGGTTTAGTTTTTCCTTTAGCGGACACAGCCACTTTACCTTCTAAGCGACGTTCTTCCTTCTTAGTTGCTCCTTTAGTATCATCTTTTTCACCTATTACAATGGAACGTTTAATGGACAAACTGATTCCTCCCGTATTCCAAGATTATATATCCCTTTGAAGCGGTGCGTTCAATACACTGCTTAAGCTCTAAGGACAATAAGCTTAAGTGGAGCGCTCCCTCTGAAAGATTCGTTGTCATCGCTAATGTTTCAAGCGACGTTTCCTTAGCATTTGATAATGATTCTAAAATCTTTCGTTCCTCCAAAGTAAAGCTTAACACACCCATGCCGTTATGGCTACCCATTTTTTGCGATATATCTAAATCTATCGTATCCCAATTATATATTTTGGGCAATTGTTCGACATTCGTTAATAAACTGGCCCCTTGTTCTAACAGCCAATGATTTCCCACAAAATCATCTGTTAACACATTACCAGGCACCGTATATACATCGCGCCCCTCACTATTAGCCATATCCGCGGTGATTAAAGAGCCACTACTAGCTTTTGCTTCAACAACTATGACAGCTTTAGCAATGCCACTAATAATGCGATTACGCATAGGAAAGTTACCGGCCCTAGGCTCTACACCAGGTCCAAATTCAGATAGCAATAGTCCCCCTTCTTCTACAATCGTGCGAAATAATTTAGCATTGCGACGAGGATAGCAATAGTCAAGACCACATCCCATAACCGCAATGGTAGTTCCTTTACCTTTTAATGCTCCTTCATGTGCATACGAATCTATACCACGAGCTCCGCCACTTACAATAGTAATACCATACTTAACTAATTGAGAGGCAAACCAAGTCGCCACATTTCGACCATACGGAGTACAGTTGCGAGCACCTACCATAGCAACTTGACGTGAATTTTGTAGTAACTGCCTGTTTCCACGGAAAAAAAGAACTTGTGGTGGATTAAAAATTTCTCTCAACTGCGCAGGGTATACTTCATCATCAATCCCCAATACGTCCATATGGTAACGTTCCATTTGCTGAGCCAACGTGTCTAACTCTATATTTAAAATACCTTTTACCAAAGCATTTTTATAACGCGTGGCAATTTTTATCTCTGGATCAATAGCTTTATCTTGATGAATTACATCCCAAACAGTTTTTGCTGTTTTATAATATGTTAACACTTCTTTAATTGTCACACTGCCTACATTAGGCAAGGAACCTAATGCTGCCAGTATTAATCTATTTTCTTCCACGGTAATATCCCCTCTATAGCTTAACGTCTAATTAATTCGTATCTAACACCATAATATACCCTGATTTAATTCATACGATAACTCAGTGCCTCTGCTACGTAATCAGCTTCCACGGTAAGCGACTGTTTTAAATCAGCAATTGTACGTGCTACGCGTAAAATCTTATCATAACTGCGAATACTTACTTGTAACCGTTGAAACACTTGAGCTAACATGGACTCTGCCATACCTGTTAATTCACAGGTAGCTAATAATTGACTATGTGTAAGTTCACTATTTAAAAGCGTTTCACAGAGCCCTTTTTGTTTCATACGCCAAGCTTGAAACTCCCTAGCCTGTATAACCCTTTCTCGAATAACAGCGGATGTTTCATTCACGGCTTGCCCACAAAATTCTTCATAGCTAGGTCTTGCTACTTCAATTACCATATCAATACGATCCAATAAAGGGCCTGATAAACGTCGTATATAATTTTCTCGTTGCCATGGTGTACACGTACAAACATGGCCATCTTTGCTGTTATACCACCCACAAGGACAAGGATTCATAGCCATTAATAAAATAAATCGGCAAGGAAATGCATAATTACCGCGTGCCCTTGCAATATGAATAACGCCTTCTTCTAAGGGTTGTCGCAATACCTCTAACACAGTTCGCGAAAACTCAGGTGCTTCATCTAAAAAAAGAACGCCTCCATGACTTAATGTTAATTCACCTGGCTTTGGCACAGAACCTCCACCTGCCATGCCAGCTAGTGTAATTGTATGATGAGGACTTCTAAACGGCCTAACCTGCATAAGTCCTTCATGAGGCAATAAACCGGCGACACTATAAATCTGACTAATTATCAATTGTTCTTCTTCTGTTAAAGGTGGCAATATAGAAGGCAGGGAACGCGCTAACATTGTTTTACCTGCGCCTGGTGAACCAGATAATAAAACATGATGGCCTCCAGCCGCTGCAATTTCTAATGCTTTTTTGGCAATCACTTGCCCTTGCACCTCTTTAAAATCAGGTAACAAATCTATCTTCTCAGCGACAGCAGTTGCTTTTTCGGCTAAACGAATAGCCATCTGACCTGTTATCATATTGACCAATTCATGTAATGTATCAGCAATAACAACAGACTCACCAAAACCACTTTTTATTTCGCTACCAATACTCGGTGTTGTATAAATCGTTGAAATTCCTTTTTTACGAGCCCCCATGGCCATAGCTAATCCGCCTGTAACACCTTTAATATATCCTTCGAGTGATAATTCACCAATAAATACTGAGCTATTAGCTAGCATATCTTGTTGTGTTTTTTTCAGTTTTAAAACATGCGAAGCTAATAATATCCCCATCGCCATAGCTAAATCTAATCCCGAGCCATCCTTACGTATATCAGCTGGTGCCAAATTAATAACAATACGCCGCATAGGAAATTCAAAGCCCGCATTACGAATCGCTGCTCGCACACGTTCTTTAGCTTCTCTTACAGCGGCTGTTGGTAAGCCTACTATTTCAAAACAAGGTAAACCTGCCGCTATATCCACTTCTACAGTAACAATTTCACTTTGTAAACCTAATAGAACTAGGCCCTTTGTTTTTGCATACACCGTTTACACCCCTTTATTTAACTAACGCCCCCATTAAAAACAACCTCTTAAATGTTGTATATGAGTGACTACGTCTCCTAGAACATATACTTCGACTACGTCAAATCGCACCTCCATTTGATGATTTCCATATTGAGCTAAATACAAGGCCATACTTTGTCGTATATGCCGCTGTTTTCTCCTATTTACAGCCTCACAAGGAAGACCATATTGACGACTCCGCCTAGTTTTAACTTCAATAGCCACTAATACACCCTTATCCTTCATAATAATATCTAGTTCACCACATCGAGTCCGAATATTACGACCTATTAAAACATAGCCTTGCTTTCGTAAATATTCAGTAGCCATTTTTTCACCAAAATAACCTAATTCTAAATTCGTCATCTTCCGATGCTCCTATTTAAGATTCATATATGATTAAATATACTTTCCAAGTATTTACCATAACAGGTTATTTTGTATCTGTAAAGTTAACTAACCATTGATACTCTCTATATTTATAAATCTTTCTTTTTACTTGTATTGACAAAATCAATTTATTTGTTCTAAGTTGAAATGAATAATTATTCATTTTATATATTCTTTCTTTCAGCTATACCTCAGCCAACTGTATAAATACAAAAACCAGTCCTTTGGGACTGGTTTTCCATGATACTTTATAGTATTAAATTATATAGATTCTTATGTAACGTTATATGTCTTAATATATCAGACTTTTTGTGTCTGATTCGAATACGTAAATCCTACCATACTCTTAATAGGCTCAAAACTTTTGCGATGAAGGGGCGTTATTCCTTGTTGTTCCAAAGCGTCTCGATGAAGCGGTGTATAATACCCTTTATGGATAGCAAAACCATAGCCTGGATACTCAGCCTCTAATGATTCCATATAGCGATCTCGCGTCACTTTAGCCACAATGGAAGCCGCTGCAATAGAAGCACTCTTCATATCCCCTTTTACTAATGACTCTACTGGAATTTGTAACTCTGGCAAAGGCATAGCATCCACTAATACAGCTCTAGCAGGTACCTTCAACGTACGAATGGCTTCATACATAGCCTCACGTGTCGCTCGATAAATATTTAACTCATCAATTTTTTCAGGACTATAGGAAATACAACTAACCGCTACTGCCTGTGTCATAATTTGATTATAAATCAGCTCTCGTTTATGGGGAGCAATTTTTTTAGAATCATTAAGTCCTTCGATATGAGTATGGGGTGGCAAAATAACAGCTGCTACCGTTACTGGACCAGCAATAGGGCCTCGTCCTACTTCATCAACACCAGCCACTTCATAAATGCCTTCTTCATAAAAACTCGCTTCATATGTATAGAGAGCCTCTAATCGTTGTGATTCTAGTAATTTTTTCTTTTGACGCATAACATAGGCCGCTGCTAATTTGCGCACCGATGAACGACTATCTTCTTGTGCCCACAAGAGCGCATCAAACTCAAATTGATTAGATTCTAACAAAGCTTTTATATCTTTAACTTTTAATTGATCAAACTCATTTTTCGTCATACTCTATCGTATCCTCAATTATAACAGGTTCTTCGTCTACACCATCTAACGTCAAATTTCCTAATTTTTGATTCCGATAATCTGCTAATACAATACGACGGGCCTTGTCTAAATCTACAACTCCACCACTTACTAAACAGCCTCGCCGACGACCAATGGACTCTAATAACTGTTCCATATCATCAAGTTCTTCCGGTTTTAATTTATATCGTTCGACCAATAAATTAGGATTATTTTCTTTCACTTGACGCAACAATTGTTTCATTACAGATTCCAGGTCATACACATCATCAGAAATAGCACCCGTCATCGCTAAACGAGCGGCTGCTCGTTGATCTTCTAGCTTAGGCCATAATACACCTGGAGTATCTAATAATTCAAGATTTTTACCAATCTTAACCCATTGCTGTCCCCGTGTATGACCTGGCTTATCTGCTGTACGAGTTGCAGCTGCACCAGCTAATTTATTAATTAAGGTTGATTTACCTACATTAGGAATCCCCAAAATGATGGTGCGCACGGAGCGACTACGTATCCCTTTCTTTAACCATTTATCAATAATAGGTTGTGACAAGCGTTCTACTGCTTTGACTAATTGTTTATTTCCTTTACCAGACTTAGAGTCAATAGCTAAGACTGTCATGCCTTGAGTGGTAAAATATTCCGTCCAAGCCTTAGTTTCTTTCGGATCCGCTAAGTCTGCCTTATTTAATACAATAATATGAGGTTTTTCACCAACAACTTCACTAATTACAGGATTGGCACTACTTCTTGGAATACGTGCATCCAATAATTCAATAACCACGTCAACCTTCTTCACATATTCCTTAATCATACGAGTAGCTTTTGCCATATGACCGGGAAACCAATGTACTACTGGAAACACATCTTGTTTCATATCTGCCATTGCTATCGCCTCCTATCATTTATCTTTTCATTTATCTTTTCATTTATCTTTTCATTTATCTTTGCCTAGTCAATATACATTCAAAACTAGGTTATTCAAAAATTACAAACTAATTTTAAAGTATCTAAAGGCAATATGAATCTCTTATTACTCACAAAACCACTTTAAAATACATCCGACTGATATAAAAAAACATTTTTATGCGATTCGTGTATTTCTAAAATTTAACCCTATATGTATTATAGCAAAAAATAAAGGGCTGCCATAGGCAACCCTCTATCTTTGTAATTAGCGTTTTTCGCGAATACGCGCAGCTTTACCAGTGAGATTACGTAAGTAGTACAATTTAGCACGACGAACAACACCACGACGCATAACTTCGATCTTAGCCAAACGTGGGCTGTGAAGCGGGAATGTACGTTCTACACCCACACCAGAAGCAATACGACGAACGGTGAAAGTTTCACGAACGCTACCACCTTGACGGTTGATAACCAAGCCTTCAAAAACCTGGATACGTTCACGGCTACCTTCGACAACCTTTACGTGTACACGAACGGTGTCACCAGCGCGGAATGCAGGAATGTCTGCACGAAGTTGTTCTTGCTCAAGTACGTTAATAATGTTCACTTTTATTTCCTCCTTATTGTAGACATTCTTACCCATACCTCATAGGCAGCGGACTATCTCAAATTAACGTTACTATTTTAGCACATACTATGCTCTAATAGCAAGCTTTATTTTCATTTTTTTATTTTAAAGCACTTACATTACCAATAACAGCCATCACTTCATAGGCCAAACGAAGAAGTTGTAAACGATTAGCCTTAACAGATTCATTATCAGCCATTACCATAACAGCTTCAAAGAAATTATTAATAGGTGGTACTAGTGTTTCTGGTAACGCCACTACTTTATCATAATCCTTAGCTTCTAATGCCGTTTGAGACGCTTCATACGCATTAATGGCCGCTTGGAATAACTCATTTTCTGCTTTATCTTCAAATAGAGTTTCATCAACGGCTGTATATGTTACCTCTTTTACCAAATTATACATACGAGTAAACGCTTGTACGAGTTCCACATTTTCATCAATACGATGATTCATAATCGCTGTTGCTAGCCCATCCGCTTTAGCTACCGTTACATCCTCATTCGATAAAACTAATTCAATTACATCATGTGGAATCTGGCGGTCTAAGTAAATATTTTTCAAACGAAGCAAGAAGAAATGAGCCAACTGGGCAACAATTTCATCATGTTTTGCGTCTGCTACGCCAAGTAATGTTAAATCTCGACGCCATACTGGCTCTAAAGATACATCAAGAGCACTTTCGCTAAGTGTGTTTAAAACACCAATCGTTTGACGACGGAGCGCAAATGGATCTTGTGAACCAGTTGGAATTAAACCGCGGCTAAAAGTAGCTACAATATTATCTACTTTATCAATAATACTCAAGACTTTACCAGCTGGCGTTTTAGGTAAAATATCCCCAGCAAAACGTGGCAAATATTGTTCAAAAATAGCGTCTGCTACTTCTGCCGATTCCCCATCAAGCAACGCATATTCTTTACCAATCACACCTTGTAATTCAGTAAATTCTGTTACCATGCCTGTTGTTAAGTCAGTCTTAGCTAACACCGTGGCTCTTTCCAATTCTACCATAGCATCTTCACCAAGGCCGCAAGCTTCACCAAACGCTTCACCAAGAGCTAACAAACGCTCTGTCTTATCCGCTAAATTACCAAGACCTTCTTGGAATACGATTTTCGTTAATCCTTCAGAGCGATCTGCCAAGGATTTTTTGCGATCTTCATTAAAGAAGAATTTAGCATCATCGAGACGAGCACGTAATACGCGTTCATTACCAGCAGCAACAACCTCAAGGCTCTTAGCATCCCCATTGCGAACAGTTAAAAACATAGGTAATAATTTACCGTCTTTAGATACTAATGGGAAATACCGTTGATGATCCTTCATTGGCGTAATGACAGCTGCATCCGGTAAATTCAAATAACTTTCATCAAAAGTACCACAAAGGGCTGTTGGATATTCGACTAAATATAAAACTTCTTCTAGTAAATCTTCATCCCATACAATGGTAGCTTCTTTACTAGCAGCAAGTTCCTTTAATTGTTTAGTGATCATATCGCGGCGCACATCTTGATCTACAATAACAAAGTTATCTTCTAAGTTTTTAATATAATCAACAGGATGCTGTACTAATACGCCTCGTTCACCTAAGAATCGATGACCACGACTAAAATTAGAAGAACGAACGCCTGCAAATTCTACAGGAATAACGGCTGTATCTAATAAAGCTAATATCCAACGGACCGGACGAATAAATTTATCATCTAAATTAGCCCAATGCATGGATTTAGGGAAACTTAAATCATGAATTAACTGTGGCAAAATTTCAGTAAAAATATCCATAGCTGCAACACCAGCAGTTTTATTTTCTGCATAGATATAGCCATCTTCTACAACTAAATCAGCTACATCAAGCCCTTTACCACGAGCAAAACCAATCGCTGCTTTAGTTGGATTTCCCTCACCATCAAAAGCAATCTTTGCTGATGGCCCTTTATGACGTTCACTAAGTTCAGCTGACATATCCGCTACACCATCAATCATCAAAGTCATACGACGAGGTGTCCCTAATGTTCGAAGGTTTTCATAGCTTAAATGATGTTCCGCTAATTTATTCTCTGCTAAAGTTTTAAGCTGGGCTAAAATACCTGGCATAGCGCCGGCAGGGATCTCTTCAGCGCCAATTTCAAATAATACATCTTTTGCCATATTACTTATCTCCTTTCAACAGAGGGAATCCTAATTCTTCACGTTTTGCTAAATATGCTTGCGCACAAATACGGGCTAAGTTACGTACACGACCAATAAAAGCAGTACGTTCACTAATACTAATTGCCCCACGAGAATCTAATAAATTAAACGTATGTGAACATTTTAAGACATAATCGTAAGCGGGTAAAATATAACCTTCACCACAAATACGTTTTGCTTCTTTTTCATACATGTCAAATAAAGTAAATAACATATCCGTATCAGCTAATTCAAAATTGTAAGCAGACTGTTCTACTTCATTCAAATGCCAAATATCACCATAAGTAATGGTATCATTCCACTTTAAATCATACACATTTTCAACGCCTTGAATATACATGGCTAAACGCTCTAAACCATACGTAATTTCAACTGATACAGGTTTTACATCAATACTCCCTACCTGTTGGAAATAAGTAAACTGTGTCACTTCCATACCGTCAAGCCATACTTCCCAACCAAGACCCCAAGCACCTAAGGTTGGCGACTCCCAGTTATCTTCAACAAAGCGAATGTCATGATCTTCTGGATGGATACCTAAAGTTTCTAAACTTTTTAAATATAATTCCTGAATATTATCAGGCGATGGCTTAATGATTACCTGAAACTGGTGATGCTGAAATAAACGGTTTGGATTGTCCCCATAACGGCCATCAGCAGGACGACGAGACGGTTCTACATAACAAACAGCCCAAGGTTCTGGCCCAATTGCATGTAAGAAGGTCGCTGGATTCATCGTACCAGCCCCTTTTTCAATATCATATGGTTGCTGTAAAATACAGCCTTGCTCTGCCCAAAATTTTTGGAGATTCAAAATTATCTCTTGAAATGTCATGTCCATTCCTCCTAAACTATTATCCGTTGCGGACTATAACTTCTGTTACAATACCAAGTCCCGTTTATATTGTCAACTAAAAAACAGTAAGAATCAATAATTAAGCTATTCCATTATCTTAAAATGCTTTTGCCTTCATGTCATGTAAAAAGCGTAAAGATGTCAATTCTTGCCCTAATTGTATAGTTGCATAAGCAAACAACCCACGCTCTAATTCTTGCCACAAGGACCGTGGAAGTTGTACGACTAATTCTGGCTGCCAATTATAATTTAAAATCTCACCTAATGCAGCCTGTGCTTGATGGGATAAATTAAATCCTGTACTGCCTTTAAATTCTGATACAAAACGAGCTACCCCATCTGTTTGTTGATATGCTTTAGCTGAGGGTATAAAGCCAGCAATACTCAATAATTGCCACCCTAATAAAATAACAGCCAATGGCACTGGCTTAGTTTGAATCAATTGAGAAAAGCGAACTACCAACTCATATAAAGTCAAATCAACTTCCTCTTGTGCAAACGCCGTGCTAATTAATTCTCCACCAAAAGCCGCATAACAAATGCTATCTAAATCACTTTCAATAGACCGAATTAAATAGACCCCATCAATCTGCTGTAATTCATAATATTCACCATTAGGGCTCAAGGTAATATACACCTTACTAAACGGCTGTAAATAACCCACATTTTTTAAACTTTGCCAGCGGCGTTGTGGTATAGAACAGTGAATAATACCTCGTTGTTTTGTCAAAAATGTAACGATTGAATAGATCTTACGTTTTCGCCGATACAGTACAATGGCCTCACAATTAATCGTTAACTTCGCAGTGCTCATGTTGGCTCTTCCTCAGCTGATGTATCCTCTTCCTTCGGCGGTGCCGGTGTTGCTTTTAAGCGCGCAATCCGGTAGCCTTGCATTTCAGTAACGGTAAATATGTATCCTTCGGCTTCAACGGTATCCCCCACTACAGGAGTTCGCTCTAAAATACCAAAAATATAACCACCAATTGTATCTTCTTCTGGATCATTAAAATCAACACGCATAGCATATTCTACTTCATCTACCAATACCTTACCATCGAAATCAAATGTACCATCTTCATTGATCATAACAGCTGGTAAATCAGTTTCATGCTCATCTTTAATATCACCAACAAGTTCTTCAATAATATCTTCCAGACATACCAGTCCTACCATACCACCGTATTCATCAACAACCACGGCCTGATAAATTCGACGGGTCCGCATATACTGAAGTAAAACAGACAATTTCATAACTTCTGGAATGGTTAAAATATCACGACGAACAAGACGTAAATCCTTACGCGCCTTTTCTTTTTGTTCCATCAAATCTTTAATGTGAACCAATCCAATAACATGGTCTTTATCTTCCATACATAGCGGATATCTTGTATGACTCGTTGCTGAAATACTTTTTAACGTATCCTCAAAATCATCTTCTACAAAGATACAGTCTACATCCTGACGTGGAATCATTACTTCGCGCGCCATCCGCTCTACGAAGTCAAACACATTGTCAATGAGTTCCCCTTCTACTTGGTCTAATTGCCCCTCCAAATGACTTCGATTAACCATCATACGAATTTCTTCTTCCGTATGAACTAAATCGAGTTCATTTTTATAAAGCGTGCCAAAACTTTTCAGTAAAATAGCACTTACATATTGAGCAATTAACACAAAAGGCGTAGCAATGGCCCCAAAGGCAACAACAAATTTAGATGTCCAACGTACATAACGAATTGGAAATGATAAACCAAGCGCTTTAGGAATAATTTCACCAAAGGTCAAAATAATCAAAGCAAATAAGGCTAATACGATAATATCAAATAAACTCGTAAGCCATTCATTATCAAGGCCTAATTGTTGTTCCCATACATCAATATAAGGAGCAATCAACGTGCTGCCTACACTAGCTAGGAGAACAATAAAAAAAAGAATTAAAAACTGAGTTGTATTAATAAAGCGTTCCGGTCGTTGATATAATTTACGCAAAAAAGTTTTCGCCTCTTCGCTTAAATCCTCCATATCATCCAGATGTTCTTCACTAAGACGAGCAAAAGAAAATTTTGCTAACACTAAAATATTAATCATCAATAAGCAGAATGCGGCTAGCCCAATTATTAATAAGCCAGCCTCAAGGGGGGTATCGATACGAATCATTCCTTTCTATTATTCATAACCAAATTCAGAAAGCATACCAGACTTATTACGCCAATCTTTCTTCACTTTTACCCATAAATCAAGATACACCTTAGTTGCTAATAAGCGTTCCACATCCGTTCGTGCTTCTGCACCTAATTCGCGAAGCATACTTCCTTTTTTACCGATTATTATACCCTTTTGAGAGTCTCGTTCGCAATAGATAGTTGCTCGGATATAAGTTGTGCCATCAGTACGTTGCTTCATTTCATCCACATCTACAGCTATAGCATGAGGAATCTCTTCTCTCGTTTTGAGAAGAATTTTTTCACGCACAATATCGGCTATAATCAGCCGTTCTGGTTGATCAGTAATCATATCTTCTGGGAAGTACTGAGGACCTTCTGGCAATACCTGCTCCAATACTTGAAGAACTTCCTGAATATTATCTTTTTCCAAAGCAGAAATAGGAATAATCCCTTCAAAGGGATATAAATTTTGGTATTCTACAATCACTGCTAAAATGTCTTCTTTGGATAATGTGTCAATCTTATTAATAACTAAAAATACAGGAACATTCACATTTTTAAGCTGTTCAATAATAAAATTGTCGCCTGGTCCACGTTTTTCATTACCAGCTACTAAGAATAAAACAGCTTCTACTTCTTTTAAAGAATCCACTGCTGCTTTTACCATAAATTCCCCTAATTTATGTTTTGGTTTATGAATACCTGGAGTATCCATGAATACGATTTGTTTTTTTTCATCCATATATACACAAACAATACGATTACGCGTTGTCTGTGCTTTATCTGAAACAATAACAATCTTATCACCAATAAGCGCATTAATTAATGTCGATTTTCCCACATTTGGACGACCAACAACGGCTACAAATCCAGATTTAAAGTGTTTATCTTTATTCATTATATGGTGCATCCTCCCGCACATAGCCTAAATTACCTAATACAAATTCTTCTTCTTGGCGCATTTCTTTTTTATCAGCATCAGTCATATGGTCATATCCTAAAATATGCAAACAACCATGGACTGTTAAATACGCCAGTTCTCGTTCAAACGGATGTCCATATTCTTCCGCTTGTTCAGCTGTCCGTTCTAATGAAATAATTAAATCCCCCAATAAATGGGATTCTTCTTCACTATCCTCTTCCTCCCCTTCATTAAGGGCAAAAGAAAGCACATCTGTAGGCCGATCAATTCCTCGATAGGTTTTATTTAGTGTATGAATGTATTCATTATCACACAATAGAACGCTTAATTCTTCTTCTTCACCAAGACCATAGACTCTACTTACTTCAGCACATACTTTAAGAATAATTTCTTCGTAAGCCGCCTCAGTCGTCATGCCTTCTGCATAACTAATTGTTACTTCCACCGTACTACTCCTTTATACCTGACTTTTTGAAATTGTTATACTTTTGCCGCTTCTTTGGCAATATCGCGACTCGATTTTATCCCTTCATACCGTTCATAAGCACGAATAATCTTACTTACTAAATCATGACGCACAACATCTTCATCAGTAAAATGCACCATCGAAATACCGGCTAAGCCCTTTAATACCTTTTCCGCTTCAATAAGGCCAGAAATCATACGCCCTGGTAAGTCTACCTGTGTACGGTCACCATTTATAACCATTTTAGAATTATTGCCTAAGCGAGTAAGGAACATTTTCATCTGCTCTGGGGTAGTATTCTGTGCTTCATCAAGAATAATAAAGGCATTTTCTAGTGTACGACCACGCATATAAGCTAGTGGCGCCACTTCGATGATTCCTTTCATCATAAAGCGATCCACTTGCTCTAACCCAAACATATCATTGAGCGCATCGTATAAAGGTCTTAAATAAGGATCTACTTTTTCTTTTAAGTCACCTGGTAAATAACCTAACTTTTCACCAGCTTCTACAGCAGGACGTGTTAAAATAATACGCTCTACATCACGATTTTTTAGATAAAAGGCTGCTAATGCAACAGCCAAGAATGTTTTACCCGTACCCGCTGGCCCTATGCCAAAAGTAATCGTATTACGACGGATACTATCAACATATATTTTCTGACCTTCTGTTTTAGGTGTAATCATACGCCCCTTAATAGTTACATTGATGGTATCTTCAAACATAGTATGCAACAAATCAGCTTTGCCACTTTTTACCATTTTTACGGCCATACGAATTTGTTGTTCCGTAATCGCACTACTTTCATTATATAAAAAAACTAATTCTTCAAGAACACGCCAAAATTGATTAACAATTTCGTCATCCCCTTTAAGCTGCAACGTATCACCGCGACTCACTACTTGGCACGGCAATTCTTCAACCATAATTTTTAAATGACGCTCTTGCAAGCCTAAAATAGGGCCTGCCATTTCATACCGTGGAAACGTAAATGTTCGTTCCGTCATACACTACTCCTTTACTTTAAAAATTTGCGCACTGCTGAGCCATTTAAGTAATTACATAAATCACCTTGACGCACATCTCGTTCTTCCATGCGTCGTTCTATTTCTTCTTGAATCCGCCACCAGCCCATAGACCAATTAGTAAACAAGGTATTTTCTTCTGGTGCTCGTCCCACTAAACGCTGGAGTACAATATCCTTATCTAAATGGCGCAAAAAAGCGATAACTCGTTCAATGTACTCGTCAGCACTAATGAGTGAAAATTCTCCAGCTTCATACCAGTTAGCCATAAGGGTATTTTTAACAATATAAAGGGCATGTAATTTAACTTGGTCAACGCCTAAAGCAGTCAACATACGAGCCCCTTCAACCGTATCTGTCATCGTATCCCAAGGAAGATTGACAATCATATGGGCACATACACTAAAACCATACCGTTTAGTCCGTAAAACCGCATCGATAAATTCAGCCATGCCATGGCCACGATTTATTTTCTCCAGCGTATGATAATTGACTGACTGCAAGCCATATTCTAAATAAATATCTACACCATATCGTTCTTTAATATCTTGCAATATGTCTAGATACGTATCATTAATACAATCTGGTCGTGTAGCAATAGCCAGCCCTACTGTACTATCAATACAACCAGCTTCCATATAAGCTTTAAAACGTTCCGGCTCTAAATAGGTATTACTAAAATTTTGATAATAGGGAATGTATTTATAGGCCTTATACTTAGGGGCAATATGGGCAATGTTTTTATGTAACTGCTCTTGTACAGTCATGGACGCTGGTAAATTTTCATAACCAGCCCCAATTTCACCACAAAACACACAACCGCCCACACCCGCTGAGCCATCCCGATTTGGACAAGTCAACGGTAACGCAACTGGCAATTTATATACTTTTTCACCATATTTTTCTCTTAAAAATGTCGAGATTGGTCGATACCGTTTTGGTTTCGTTGTATCACTCATTAATTAGCCACTACCTCCGGTCTTACAAACGGCCGCTGCCGTTGTTTCACATCTATAATCAAAGTTACTTTTGAAAGACCTTCTTTTTGATACGTCTCTAAGGTCTGATTATCAAGAGCCCCCAAAATATGAGCTGTTTCTAAACTAACCGTATGTTCACAATAATCTTGACGAATACGTCGCCATTCCACAAAGCGATACGTTGGTATATATTGGCGCACTAACGTTTCTTCACGCCAAAATGCTTCCCCTGCTTGTAATAATTCCTTAGTCTGTTTAGGCAAGCCCAATTCATCGCCTCGCACCTTGCCACCAAAACTAACCAAACAATCATATTCTAATAGTTCTTGACTAACCACATCACCTTGTTTTTCAAAATAAACATGTAAAAAGGCCATTTGATCACGATCATTTAACTTGCGTTGATGTAAATCTTGCTGAAGCCAGGCCTTAGTCAACGCTTCAAAATAATGAAAAGCACTCGACTTTTCACGGATTAGGCGCTGTCCTAAATAACCAAATACAGTACGAAGTCGTTCACTATTATAAAAACGCTCAAATACATCTTCAAAATGTTTTAAAAAGCGAATATCCTCATAGGGCATCACATGAGTAGACAACACTTCATACGGTGCTTTCGGGTCATACACATAACTAAATTCATTACTTCGTTCTAAGCCAGATCCTTGTAATAACTTCAAAAAGCCTATCTGCAAAGCATGCGGTGTTAAACTAAATACATCATTAAAAGACTGTGCAAAACGCTCATAAGGTTCATGTGGTAAACCAACTATTAAGTCCATATGTACATGAGTTCGCCCTGCTTTAATAACAGGCGCAATCACCTTACAAATATGATCCCAATTATTATATCGGCGAATCGCCTGCAGTGTAGCAGGATTTGTACTCTGCACGCCTACTTCTATTTGCATGCGACCTTTCGGTGCTGAACTAAGTAGAGCCACTTCCTCATCACCCATGAGCACTGGCTCCATTTCTAAATGAAAATTCGTATTTGTAGCCACATCATGCATCCACTGCATTAATGGTAAATGATGATGTTTGGCACAATTAAAAGTGCGATCTACAAATTTAACTTGTTTCACCTTATGATCCACAAACCACTTAAGTTCTTTAAACGTCCGTTCTTGCGGAAAGAAACGAACTGTATTGGCATTACCAGATAAACAATATTGGCAGGAGAATGGACAGCCTCGCGACGATTCATAATAAATAATCTTATGTTCTAAATCGACCATATCTGATTCATCATAAGGAAACGGAATTGTCCCTAGGTCAGCCACTTCGGCTACTGTTTCAGAGCCAACGATTTTGGTGATTTCAGCTTCCTCTATCTGAGTATTAGCTGAATAATTTATCGGTTGTTCTAATGTTTCACCAATCCTCTGGCGCCCCAGTATACCTGTGATTTCAGGCTTAAAAGGTGATTCCTTCTTGTCTAAACGCGCCACAAGTTCCGCAAACACTTCTTCACCTTCACCTTGCACGATGAAGTCAATATAGTCATGACTTTCTAATATCCGGCGCGCCGTATAGGATACTTCAGGCCCACCTAAAACAATTTTTATTTCTGGTTTTACCGCTTTTAAAAGTGAAGCTACATGAAGCGTCATATCAATGTTCCAAATATAACAGGCAAAGCCAACAATATCAGCTTCATGCTCCGTCAAATCACTAATAATATCTAAAACAGGCATATTAATAGTGTATTCCACTATATCGTATGCCTGTCCACGGGTACGCCCATAAGCACGCAAATAACGCAATGCTAAAGACGAATGTATAAATTTTGAATTTAAAGTACTTAATACAACTTTCATCGATATCCTCATCATATGATCGCAGTAAACTACACTGCCACTTAACTAGTTATTTCTCTTTATTATAGCACATTTTATGACAACTATGATAGATATGTCATAATACACTTAATCTTTTACACAAGTTTTACGGTAAGTTGTATGTCAAAATATCACAGTTATGAATGACTGGACAATCAAAGAATTCAGCCATCAATTTACTAGCTGGCGCTGTTGGCTGTTCCAACACTTGAAAAAAAGCCTTCATAAACAGTGCGTGTGTAAAAAGCGCTACTACAGCCTCTGTACTAGCAAATCGTTCTTCCAATTTTTTATGAGCTAACTTAACACGCGTAATAAACTGACCAAAAGACTCTACTTCAGGGCTTACTTGTAAATTCGGATCCAACCGTCCCCAAAAATCGTCCACTAAAGGTCGTCGCTCCTCCATTGTAGTGCCTACACAAAGGCTAGGGTCTAAATATGTGAATTCTCGAACTAACGCCCACTCCTCTACTGCAGTTTGTGGATGCACCTGTATGGTAGGTTGTGCCGTCTCTTTCGTACGTAAATATGTAGAATGAATAATATAGTCCAATGTATTAGGTAACCGACTAGGCACTGTTCGGGCCTGCTCATGACCAAGCGGGGTCAAAGGAATCAAATCTGTTGCCTCCGTTTTAAGCCCCGCATTAGCAGCACTCTCCCCATGACGAATTAAATAAATCGTTGCCATATAAATCCTTTCCATATATTAAGATTATCGTCTAAAATCTATCAAATATATAAACTTTGCTAATTTTTAATCCTTTATAAGCGACCAAATGATACTTATCTGCTTTTATTATATAGAGTCCTATGTAGCAGGTCAAATTAGTGATAAATATATAGGTAAATAACCGTATTAGTGTTACAATGAAATTATAATTTCTGAGTATATTATATTTCTTTCTTTGACTGCTAGATGATGTCCAAATAAATGGTCTGTTTATTGCTATATAACTACACTAAGTGAGGTACTTATGCAAAACGAAGTTAGTCTTACTCAAGACCCAATAGAACCAAGTATTTTTCAAAAAGGTCGTGAATATTTACCGGCTATCTGCCATATGGTTAATGATACAGCACAAGGATCATTACCAGCCCTTTTACCTTTATTTATTACTAATTACGGTTTAACCTATGAAGAAGTAGCTATCATTATATTTTTTAATACAGCGTTGGCTTCCGTTGCCCAACCTTTCTTTGGCTATTTAGCTGATAAGCGGACGTTTTGGCCCAGTGTTCCTATGGGTATCATGATTTGTTGCCTTAGTATTACTGCTATTGGCTTTGTAAGTAGTTACGAAAGTATTATATTATGCTCATTGATTGCTGGCTTTGGTTCAGCTTTATTTCACCCTGAAGCAGCGCGTTGGGTAAATGCTCTATCTGGTCAGAAAAAAGGAAAGATTATGGGTTATTTCTCGGTTGGTGGTCAAGCCGGTTTCGCAGTTGGCCCAATATTAGCCAGTACAGCCTACATATGGGGCCCTCATAGTCTAGTTATCTTTGCCGCCATGGGCGCACTTTTAGTGACATTTTATTTATTAGCTAAACCTTATAAATTAGTAACCGCACGCCAGAAACAAACAAAACAATCACAAACTATAATCAATCAAAATGATTGGCGCAGTTTTAATATATTATTTATTATTATTGCCGCTCGTTCGATTATATTTTCTGTATTAAATACCTTTATACCTATTTATTGGATTACTCAACTTGGTCAAAATACCGCTTCAGCCAACTTCGCCTTATCAGCCTTTTTCATCTGTGGCGTTATCGTCACACTCATTGGTGGCACACTGGCTGACCGTATTGGCTTTGTTAAAGTCATTCGTTATTGCTATGTATTATTAGTCCCTATCATGCTAGCCTTTACCCTTAGTGATATCTATTGGTTATCTATGTTACTCTTATTACCTTTAAGCTTTGGCGTCTTTTCACAATATAGCCCTATTGTTATTTTAGGCCAACAATACTTAGCTAAAAACATTGGCTTTGCTTCTGGCATTACTTTAGGGCTTGGCATTACCTTAGGTGGTATCATAACACCATTAATTGGTAAACTAGCTGATATGTATGATTTACAAACAGCTTGGCTGACACTTAATCCCATTTGTTGGCTTGCTTTATTAGCTACTTTTTTAATTACAGATTTACCTCGTTTTAAACTTAAAAATAAAGAGTAAAGAGCTTTTTACACTACACTAGATACTAAAAAATTATGCACCTAATACAATATATAAGGAGTTACCTATGATTCGAATTGGTATGGGCCAAATTGAAATTGTCCCTGGAAACCCACGTAAAAATAAAGAAACAATTTTAAAAGCAATTGCTTATGCAAAAGCATTACGCTTAGATTTACTCATTTTACCAGAGCTCGCCATTAGTGGCTATTTAGTAGGCGATGCTTGGGATCAGCCTGCCTTTGTCAACGAATGTGTGAAAATGGGCGAAGATATTATTGCTGCTACCCAAAATATAGCCGTCGTGTTTGGTAATGTAGCCGTAGATCCAACTAAACATAATGCAGATGGACGTAGCCGTAAATACAACGCTATTTTTGCAGCGCAAAATGGTAAAATTCTAGCCCCACAAGAATCCCCATACCCCTTTGTAATCAAAACCTTAGATCCTAACTACCGCTTTTTCAATGAGGCTCGATACTTTACAAGTCTCACAACCGTCGCCTATGAATTACATCGTCCTATCGAAGAATTATTAGGCCTCTTACCCTTCACTTTTAAAGGACAACCATTTACAGTTGCGCCCTTACTTTGTGAAGATAGTTGGGATGAAAACTATCTTGTATCACCCACTACAACGCTTCATGAAAAGAGTCAACTTTTAGGAACACCGATTGATGCTTACATCAATCTTTCGGCCTCGCCTTTTACCTTAGGCAAAAATGAACGCCGTCACCGTATATTTAAAAATCAAGCTAAAGAATTAAATGCCCCTATTATATATATTAATTCTATTGGCTTACAAAACAATGGCAAATCACTTTGTACCTTTGATGGTCAATCGACTGTTTATAACGCTTCCGGTGATATTAGTATTCAACTACCCGCTTATGAAGCAACTGTAATGCCTATATTACTAGAACGATTAGAAAATTTGACCTATGAACCAGTCAATCTATTAGAAGGCCAACCAGTAGCTCGAAAAAGTTTTAAGCCTGCAAAACCTAACGAAATTGAGCAAATTTTCAAAGCCCTTCAATATGGAATTCGTACTTTCTTACAACAAACAGGTATCAAAAAAATCATTATTGGTGTATCTGGTGGCATTGATTCGGCCTTAAATGCTGCTTTATATGCGACCATTTTAAAACCCGACCAAATATATTTAGTCAATATGCCTTCCCAATTTAATTCATCGGCTACCAAAGATTTAGCAGCCCAATTAGCGCATAACTTAGGTTGTCACTATGCCGTTTGTCCTGTAGAAGATAGCCTCCAATTAACAACCAAGCAATTAAGTAACTTAGTTTTTACACAACCATCAGGCGAAACAGAGACTTTAGCTATCAGTTCATTTATAAAAGAAAATATTCAAGCCCGCGATCGTTCAAGTCGTATTTTAGCTGGCGTAGCGGCGGCTGTCGGCGGTGCCTTCACCTGTAATGGTAATAAGACCGAATTTACTATTGGTTATGCCACCTTATACGGTGATTTAGCCGGATTCCTTGCTGCTACCGGTGATTTATGGAAATATCAAGTCTATGGGCTAGCCCACTATATAAATCAAGAAATCTTTAAACGAGACGTCATCCCTCAAGGCACTATCGACATTATTCCTAGTGCCGAACTATCTGAAAATCAAGATATTAGTAAAGGTCAAGGTGATCCATTGCAATATGAATATCACGACCGACTATTTCAATCTTTTATAGAACCTTGGAACCGCCTAAGCCCAGAAGATATTCTGTTAGCTTATAAAGAACAACGGTTAGAACAACTCTTATCTATTCCTCAGCCAATTCACCATTATTTTAAAACAGCACAAGAATTTATTAGTGATTTAGAACGATGGTGGAACCTATTTTCTGGTATGGCCGTGGCTAAACGAATTCAAAGTCCCCCCATTATTGTGGTGAGTCGTCGTGCTTACGGTGGAGATCTATTAGAATCTCAAATGAAACCATATTATACAGAAACGTACTATGCATTAAAAGAGGATCTCTTAAACGCTAACCATTAAGAGAAAAATTATGTATATACTATAAATCCCCTAGTACTACCTACTATATAGGTACTATTAGGGGATTTTTCAATACTTTAATTGTAATTATATACACTGTAGTTCTTCCACAGCTTTTACTTTATTAATGATTGTTTTAACGATGTTCTCTAACCGACTATGTTCTTCATAATCAGCAGGTGTAATAAAATTAACACGATTATCTCTGACTAACTTAGTAGCAGACGTTAATCCAGTGTCATTATCTAAATTATATACTGCAATAGATTGTCCACCATTTACCTTCACTAACTTCATGCAAGGTACATCAGTCAAACCATCACCAATATATATCATATTGCTAAAAGGTACACGCCGTTTAACTTCTGGTGTATATTGATTGAGCTCTCTATCACTATGAGTGGTAATATCTAAAACACCTTTATTGATGCGGAATAAAAACTGTGTCTTTGCCGTATAATTAACAGCCACTTTAGGCCATTCAATAAGACCATTATAATCATATTTAAACTCACAAGCATATATTTTCTTAAAATAATGCGCAATACTTGTACCATCAATAATTTCTTTTACACCAGATGATACAATATAATGCTCGACTTCAACCCCTTGTGACTTACCATAAGTATTAATCCGATCAAACCAAGTGGCTACACCAGGGAAAAATTCTATCCCATTACCTAATCGATTAAGAGTTTCTCGAGTAATCCGTACTTCATGGCGTTGACTCATTTTAACCATCATAAACATGTACGCTAAAATACCATCCATACCTTCACTATCAGTTAAATTATTTGCTTCCTGCCAAAATTCAGCTGGTGTCACACCTAGTTCAGGAATAAAACCATATTCTTGCATGTCTTTTGTACAAAGCGTTTTATCAAAATCATACATTAACGCTACAATCGGCTTATTTGTTTCTTCCATAGACATCCTTACCACACTCCCTTCTTTTTACTTGCACGACCGCTCCTCAAACACTGCGCTTGCTTATTTCGGCGCTTTTTATACCTATTGTATTTAAGAAGAAACCGCTATACGGGGGAACAAGTTGGCATCCGTGCTTGCACGACTAGCCAACGGTTTCCCCGTATAGCGGTTTTACACACTAAAACAATTTTCGCAAAAGCGCCAATAAAGCAACCCCAACTGCCACTACACTAAACCCAATTAAAAATAAACTACCAAAAAAGAACAACACACCTAAAGCAACAGCTGCTAAGGTAGCTAACACAAGCTTGCCTTTCCAACCTAGGGAACTAAAAGTATAGACTTTCATTTTAGGAAAGCCATCATACGAGTTTTTGTCTCGCCCATATTCATAGGCCCCTTTAGTTTCCGCCTGCTTAGCACGACGAATATCCTCTTCTGATTGTTCGCGCCCTTCTTCATCAATAGTCAGCCCATCAAAAGAACGACGTTCCTCATCAGATAAAACATTCGTATTTTTTGTTTCATAAGATTGTTTATTTTCCATAGGCCATCTCCTGTACGTACAATTAAGCTTTTAAGTGTTTCTGCAATAATTCATTAACTACGCCAGGGTTAGCACGTCCCTTGCTGAGCTTCATAACTTGCCCTACTAAGAAACCAATTGCTTTACCTTTACCACTTTGGAAATCTTCTACTGATTTAGGATTATCAGCAATAACTTGTTTTACGATTTCTTCAATAGCACCCGTATCGGTAATCTGAACAAGACCTTCTTCTTCAACGATTGTCTGAGGGTCTTTACCAGATTCCCACATAGATACGATAACTTTTTTAGCTATTTTACCAGAAATTGTACCTTTTTCAATCAAACCAATCATAGCGGCCAATTGCGCTGGTTTTACCTTAGCCTCAGCGAAAGTAATGCCTGCTTCATTCACCATTTTAGATAAGTCACCAAGCATCCAGTTAGCTGCTGTTTTAGCATCAGCCCCTGCTTTTACAGCTGCATCCAAATAATCAGCTGTTTCTCTCATAGCTGTTAAAATACTGCTATCTTCTTCAGATAAGCCATACTCTGCTTTAAAACGAGCAATTTTAGCATCGGGCAATTCAGGCAATGATTGACGCGCTGCTTCAATTTGTTCATCGCTGATTACGATTGGTACCAAATCAGGTTCTGGGAAGTAGCGGTAGTCATTTTCAGCTTCTTTTTTACGCATAGATAATGTCATACCTTTACCATCATCCCAAGTACGTGTTTCTTGTACGATTTCACCACCATCTTCTAATGTTTCCGCTTGACGAACTGCTTCATATTCAATCCCTTTCTGCAAAGCAGTTAAGGAGTTCATATTCTTAATTTCAGTTTTAGTACCTAATTTTTCTTCACCCATTAAACGCACGGAAATATTGGCATCACAGCGTAAGCTACCTTCTTCCATGCGTACATCAGATACGTCTAAGTATTTAATGATAGAACGAAGTTTTTCTACATAGGCGCGAGCTTCTTCACCGGAACGAAGATCTGGTTCAGATACAATTTCAAGAAGTGGAACGCCGGTACGGTTATAATCTACGTTAGAAGAATCAGAAGTGCTAATTGTATTACCACTATGCACAAGTTTGCCTGCATCTTCTTCCATGTGAATGCGTGTAATGCGAATACGACGTGTTTCACCATTCACTTCAATATCTAAATGGCCGTTGAGGCAAATTGGCAAATCATATTGCGACGTCTGCCAATTTTTAGGTAAATCAGGATAATAGTAGTTTTTACGGTCAAATTTATTAAATTGTAAAATTTCACAATTTAAAGCTAAGCCCACACGAATTGCATAGTCGACTACTTTTTTATTAAGTACTGGCAAAACGCCTGGTAGGCCTAAACATACAGGACATACATGGGTATTTTGGTCGCCACCAAATTCAGTAGTACATCCACAGAAAATTTTAGACTTTGTTTTTAATTCAGTATGTACTTCCAGCCCTACGACTGTTTCATATTTCATAGTGTTACCTCCCCAATGGCTGCTACTTTATTACATTCAGGTCGAGCTTGTTCAAAGGTGTAAGCGGCGCGTAATAATACCTCTTCACCCATAGCAGGCGCCAATAATTGCATGCCAATTGGCATGCCATTGCTTGCAAAACCAGCAGGGATAGAAATACCAGGAATACCCGCTAAATTAACTGGGGTGGTACAAATATCTTCCATATACATAGATAATGGATCATTAATTTTTTCACCAAATTTAAACGCTGTATTTGGTGCTGTTGGCGTTAATAAAACGTCTACATTTTCAAAAGCTGCATCAAATTCGTTTTTAATTAAACGACGCGCTTTTAAAGCCTTCAAGTAATACGCATCATAATAGCCAGAACTCAATACATATGTGCCAAGTAAAATACGGCGTTGTACTTCTGGGCCAAAACCTTGAGTCCGTGTTTTCGTTGACATTTCCACTAAGTTATCAGCTGGCACACGAAGCCCATAACTTACACCATCATAACGAGCCAAATTAGAGCTTGCTTCTGCTAGAGCGATAATATAATACGCAGATAAAGCATATTTAGAAGTTGGTAAACTTACTTCTACAATTTGAGCGCCTAACGCTTCATACGTTTTAGCTGCTTTTTCAATAGCTTCACGAACTTCACTATTAATACCATCACCAAAATATTCTTTTGGCATGCCAATTTTAAGACCTTTTACATCGCTCACCAAAGATTGAGTATAATCTGGACGTTCCCCTGGAATAGAGGTAGAATCACGATGATCATGACCAGTAATCGCATTCAATACAATCGCTGCATCAGTAACATCTCGTGTTACAGGGCCAATCTGATCTAAAGAAGAGGCAAAAGCAATCAAACCATAACGAGATACATTACCATAAGTTGGTTTTAAACCGACGACACCACAATAAGCCCCTGGTTGACGAATAGAACCGCCTGTATCAGACCCTAAAGCCCAAACAGCACTACCAGCGGATACAGCAGCTGCACTACCACCAGAAGAACCACCTGGCACATAGTCTGCATTCCATGGATTTGTCGTTTTCGCTAAGGCCGAATTTTCAGTGGAACCGCCCATAGCAAATTCATCCATATTTACTTTGCCAAGGCTTACATAATCTTGGCTTACTAATTTTTCAATAACAGTTGCATTGTACGGAGGCACAAAGTTTTCTAACATTTTAGAAGCACAAGTAGCCTTCTGATCTTTAATACAAATATTATCTTTAATAGCCCCTGGAATCCCTGCTAATGGTGAAATTGTTTCACCATTAGCAATTTTTTCATCTACTTTAGTGGCTACTGCTAAAGCAGCTTCATGAGAGTCAGATAAGTACGCATGTACTGCTGGCTCTGTTTTTTCTTTATGAGCAATCACAGCCTTAGTCAATTCTACCGCAGACAGTTCTTTAGCTGTTAATTTTTTATGTAATTCATGAATTGTCACAGTGCGTCTCCTCCTATTCTTGTACTACGCGTGGTACTTTGAAATACCCATTTTCTTCTTCTGGTGCATTTTGTAATGCTAAGTCATGGTCTAAAGAAGGTTTTACTTCATCTTCGCGGAATACATTTTGCAAAGGCACTGCATGGGCCATAGGTTGCACCCCATCAAGGTCTAATTCTTCTAATTCAGTTACATAGGACAACACATCATTTAAGGCTTTTTCTACAGAGCCCATATTTTCTTCGCTAATATCTAAGCGTGATAATAAAGCAATCTTTTTAATTTCATCCCGAGTGATTTTCATCCGTACACATCCTTTCATTGTATTATTATATCAAATCGGCTGTAACAATACAAAACGAGCCTATTGCCAGTCTTTAATCAATTCTAAAAACTCTGCTTCGTTCATTATACGAATTCCTAGCGATTCTGCTTTCGTCAATTTACTTCCAGCTTCAGCACCAGCAATAAGAATGGTCGTTTTTTTACTAACAGACCCAGTAATTTTAGCACCATGAGCAGCCAAGAGTTCTCCCGCTTCCTTACGGCCCATACTTTCTAAAGTACCTGTTAATACAATCGTTTCACCAGCAAGTTCTGTTCCGCTTGGCTCCGTTACTTCTTCCTGCATAACGACGCCCACCTTGCGTAATTCTTCAATTAAGGCCAAATTATACGGCTCTTTAAAATAGGCAACCAAGCTATCAGCCATAGTAGGCCCAATTTCACTAACAGCTGTCAATGTTTCAATGGTAGCTGTTTGTAAACTTTCCATCGTAGGAAAATGCTCAGCAATCGTACGGCCTGCTTTGGCTCCAATTAAACGAATACCCAAAGCAAATAACAAACGTCCTAAACCTCGAGATTTAGAGTCTTCAATTGCTTTTAATAGATTCTGAGCTGACTTGGTACCCATCCGTTCCATCGTCACTAACTGCTCTTCGGTTAAATGATATAAATCAGCAACAGTGGCAATGAGTTTATAGGAAATCAGACTTTCTACAATGCTTGGGCCTAAGCCATCAATATTCATAGCATCCCGTGAAGCAAAATGAATAATCTTTTCTTTTTCTACAGCCGGACAATGTTCATTACTACAACGAACTGCCACTTCACCATCACGCCGTATTGTCGGAGAATCACAAATAGGACAATGACTAGGCATCGTGAATTCAATTTCGCTCCCCGTTCGCTTTTCAGGTAATGACTTTATGACTTCTGGAATAATTTCCGCCGCTTTGTGAATCATTACATGATCACCAATGCGAATATCCTTATCTTTTATAAAATCTTCATTGTGAAGCGTAGCACGCGCCACATTTGTTCCGGAAACAAATACAGGCTCTAATTCTGCCGTCGGTGTTAGAACGCCAGTACGACCAATATTAATCGTAATATCCTTCACAATCGTTTCGACTTCTTCCGGTGGATATTTAAAAGCTGTCGCCCAACGAGGATCTTTTACGGTAGCCCCTAATTGCTCTTGATCTTCAAACGCATTAACTTTGATGACCATACCATCTGTATCATAGGGTAAATTATGTCGTTCTGTATCCCAATACGCAATGCGCTCAATAATTTCATCCGCATTATGGCATAGCTTATAGTTAGGATTCACATGGAAATGATACTCATCTAACATCGCCAGTAATTCATGCTGTGAACGAATACTAGCACCATCTGAGGAACCAAGTGCATACGCAAAAAAGTCTAAATTACGACTGGCTGTAATCGCTGGATCTAACTGACGTAATGAACCAGCAGCCGCATTACGAGGATTCACAAAAGTAGGTACCCCTTCCGCTTCGCGCTCTTCATTAATTCGCTGAAATTCTTTATGTGGCATATACACTTCACCACGAATTTCAATGTATGGTGGCGCATTTTCAATCCATAAAGGTACTGATTGAATAGTCCGTACGTTGTTAGTCACATCTTCACCAACACGACCATCACCACGAGTTACTGCTCGTACTAATACACCATTTTCATAATGTAAATTACAAGCAAGTCCATCAATTTTAAGCTCCACCACATAGTCTGGTTGATGACCTAAATCACGTTCCGTCCGTTCTGTGAAACCACGAACTTCTTCATAGGTAAATACATTGCCTAAACTAAGCATAGGTGTGCCATGAACAACTTTTGGAAAATCACCTTCTACTTTGGCCCCTACCCGCTGAGTTGGCGAATAGGACGTAATATATTCAGGATGTGCCGTTTCTAATTCTACTAATTCACGATACAGTTTGTCGTACTCATAATCCTCCATTTGTGGAGCATCTTTTACATAATATAAATAGCCACAATACGCCAGTAAATGCTGCAAAGCATGCGTTTTTGCTTCATCCGTACTAGCTTGCGTTAGGGCTGCTCTTAATTCTTTCATTGCTGGCATAATAGTCTCCTGCAGTTTTACTTTTCTAATCGTTTGACGGGGGCAAATTGAGCCATAATTAAACGAACTCCCTGAGTTGGGAATTCAATTTTAAGTTTCAAACCTGGGCCAGACCCTTGTAATTCTAATACTGTACCATTCCCCCATTTAGCATGAACAGCGGTATCACCCACTTGCCAATTTTCTACGACAGGGTTACGCAAGGTTGGTTTCGTCACTGGTCTCGACATAACTGACAAATGAGCGGGCACATGACGTTGTACCTCTTCTCGAACTTTTCGTTTCGCCCGTAATTCCTCAATCAAGCCTTCAGGAATTTCCTTTAAAAAACGTGATGGCAAATAGCCATTAGTTCGACCGAAGACAGTACGCGTCGTTGCATTTAATAGATATAATTCTTTTTCAGCACGAGTAATCCCCACATAGCAAAGGCGGCGTTCTTCCTCAATTTCTTCTGGATTCATAAGCGTGCGACTATGAGGAAATAAACCTTCTTCAAGACCCGCTAAGAACACAATCGGAAATTCCAGCCCTTTCGCTGAATGTAATGTCATCAGAGTTACTTTGGAATCTGCTTGTTCATAGGTATCTACATCATTCACTAACGCTACTTGTTCTAAGAAATCCTGTACTGTGCCCGTGGGATTTTCATCTAAGAATACTTTGGCTACAGACAGTAATTCACCAATGTTTTCAACCCGCGCTTCATCTTGTGGATCTGTACTATCTTCGAGCTCTTTTAAATAGCCTGTTTTTTCTAATATAGATTCTAAAATCTGTAATACATTATGGTCATCCATCATGGCAACTAAAGTAAAGATTAAAACACCAAATTCTTCTAATTTATCCTTAGTTTTGCCTTTTATCGTAGGAATCTGATTTAACATAGTAAGGGTCATAAATAACGAATTACCCGTTTCACGAGCATAATCTTGTAATTTACCCACAGTTGTGGCCCCAATACTTCGCTTAGGCACATTAATAATACGCAATAAACTCAAATCATCAAACGGATTAAATAGTACCTTTAAATACGCTAATACATCTTTGATTTCCTTGCGATCATAGAACTTAGTACCCCCTACCATTACATAAGGAATCCCTCGTTTAATAAGACCTTCTTCAAGTGCACGCGACTGTGCATTAGTGCGATATAAAATGGCCATATTACCATACGGTACTTCATGTAAGTCATGTTGTTTGGCAATCGTTTCGCTAATAAAAGCCGCTTCTTCCTGTTCCGACTGCGCTTCAAAATGACGAATCTTTGGTCCCATATCCTTGTCTGTCCAAAGCACTTTATCTGGTCGACCTTCATTATTGTCAATGACGGCGTTAGCTGCTTCTAGAATCGTTTTTGTAGAGCGATAATTCTGCTCCAATTTAATGGTTTTACAAGTTGGATAATCTTTTTCAAAATCTAAGATATTTTGAATATCCGCCCCACGCCAAGCATAAATACTCTGATCAGCATCCCCAACTACACAAATATTTTGCCATTTAGAAGCCAGTAAATGAGCTAAGGTATATTGAGCATGGTTTGTATCTTGATATTCATCAATCATGATATAACGGAAGCGCTGACTATATTTAGCTAAAATCTCTTCTTTATTTTGTAATAATTTAACAGCAACTAATAATAAGTCATCAAAATCCAGAGCATTATTCTTTCGCAATTCTCGTTCATAATACTCATAAACATCAGCTACTTTTTGACTATAAAAATCACGCGCTTCCATCCGATAATCATGAGCTAATAATAAACGATTCTTTGCATCAGAAATAGCACTTAGCATGGCACCTACAGGGAAATATTTATCATCTAAATTGAGCGCTTTTAAAGCCCCTTTAATAACAGCTTGTGAATCACCGGTGTCATAGATAGTAAAGTTTTTGCTGTAGCCTAAAAAATTATCTAACTCAAATCGTAAGAATTTAGCACAAAACGAATGAAAGGTGCTAAGCCAAATGCGGTCTGCTAACGAGCCTACTAAATCTTCTACACGATTTTTCATCTCTTTAGCCGCTTTATTGGTAAAGGTAATGGCTAAGATTTCATAAGGGTTCACCCCTTGTGCTAATAAATGAGCAATTCGATAAGTAAGAACTCGTGTTTTACCGGAACCGGCGCCCGCTACAATCAATAAGGGACCTTCCGTAGTGCGTACCGCTTCTTGTTGCTCTGTATTCAAACCATCAAATAAACTACTCATAACAATCCTTTCCTTACTTTAATCGGTAATGAACAAAAACGTTGCAGAAGGCAACGTTTTTGTTAGTACTATATCCAACACAAAAGCTAATAGCTACTGAATTGGCTTATTTCATAGCCCCCAAAATCTGAGGTACAATTTGTTTTTTACGAGACAATGTATTGGCCAAGAATACTTCTTGATCTTTTGGTTCTTCACCAAACGCAGCCTTAACAATATCAGCTACATCACCAGCAAATAATAAATTGGTACTTTCTTTTAAAATATCTGTAACCATAATATACGATGCTAAATAATTATTAGTAGCGCGTAATTCTTCTAATGCTTTCAATAAAGCTGGTTTACGAGTTAATACTTCTTCAGCATTCATAGTTGATAACTGGCCAATTGTAAATACTTGCCCATTGGCACTAAATTCTTTCATATCCGTACGAACAATCTTTTCGTCGCTAAAATCAGATACATCAGCACCCGCTTTTAACATTTCAAGACCATAAGTTTCTAAATCAACACCAGCAATTGTTGCCAATTTCTTAGCTGTTTCTACATCTTTTGGTGTGCAGGTTGGCGAACGGAATAATACTGTATCAGAAATAATAGCTGATAATAAAAGACCCGCAATTTGCTTAGGAATTTCTTGACCATACTGCCAATAGAAATTAGCAACAATAGTACAAGAGCAACCTACTGGTTCATAGTGAATGAAAATAGGATTTTCCGTTACTAAGCCACCAATGCGATGATGATCAACATTTTCCACAATTTCAGCCTCTTCAATATCATCAATGATTTGAACTTTTTCATTATGGTCGATTAAAATCACTTTTTGTTTATCTTTAGGTGCCTCTACATTAGAACGAACCATACCAAAATACGTATCTCCCCCTACTACTGGGAAGGCACCATTATGACCACGATCAAATTCTTTCAATTTAAGGTCAGGCGAAATTAATTGGCAGCCAGCTTTCGATACGATTTCACCGGCGGTTACTGCTTTTTTATCAAGCCAAGCATTAGCCAAAGCCTCAATTAAACGGCTAGGCAAAATAACGCCTACAAATTTACCATCTTTTACTACTGGCACACGATTCATATCATGCTCTTTGCGCCATGCAAGAACAGTTTCCAAATTAGCACTTGCTTCAACTGCTGGCACAGCTTCTAATACATCTTTAATACGCACAGCAAAGCTTGTTACTATTTCCGGATGTTCTACTTTGAAATAATCAAGTACAAAGGACGTTTCTTTATTAGCTTGACCTGCACAAATAGCTTTTGCAGGAATGCCCATTTGATTTTTTAAATTTGCATACCCTAAAGCAGAGCAGAAAGAATCAGTATCAGGGCTCTTATGGCCAGTTACGAAAATCACATTTTCACTCATGTATATCACCTCATAAAATATTTAGAATTAACGATGTTAATTTATCTTATTTATTATATCATAGATTATCCCTTTACAGTATGGTAAATCTAGGAAGAAATAAAATCTCCACCCAATTCACTTGGATGGAGATTTTATATGCCTCACTTTTTCAATCACAGTGACCAAACGAATGACTGAGAGTGACTAAACTTTTAATTATAAAAACATAACAAAGTTAGCAATTACTAAAGTAATACCGGCACCAATCATTGGGATTGCTGTCCGTTTTACTAGATCAAATGGCGAAATACCGGCCATACCAGAAGCTACTACGATAACAGCGGTAATTGGTGAAATAGCACGGAAAGCGCTGGCAATAAAATGCATAGGTAAAATCATAAGAGCCGCTGAAACACCAGTAGAGGCCGCAATAGATGGTACTAAGTTAGCAAACGCGAAGAAAGGTGCATTACCAGAGCCCATTACCACCGAAGATACACCAATAATTGCTACCATAACAAGTGTAATACCAATACCACCAAAACCAGATGTCTTCGCCCAATTAATCAACGCATCAATAGTACCAATCGCCATGAGCCCTTTAGCAAATAATTCACCAGCTACGATAAGACTTACTACATTTGCCATTTGACGGCCCATACCATCAAAATACACTTGTAAATCAGCAAGGACTGATTTACCATCTAACGTCCGCACATATTGGAAAATCATCCCAATCGTAGTACCAATTAACATGGCCATAATAATATTCATTTTAATCCAAGAAATCCAAAGACTGGAGAAGGATAAAATTAAGGCTAAAGGAATCACTGGTAAAATTGCATAATATAACGGAGCCTCAACTTTTAAATCTTCATTTGTCATCTTATCTTCGTTAACTGTTGCTTCTTGGGCAACTACTACATGACCATCTCGTTTATCCATGTATTTTTGAGTAAAATAATGTAATACGGCTACTACTGGGAACACCCATAAAGCTACCGGTACTTGGAACGAATGCCAATATGTTACAGGATCAAGACCAGCTAGTTCAGCCGCAAAAATAGTGCCTGTATCACTTGGGCTCCAGTCTAAGCAAAGAGTCGTTGCAATGGCTGCCGTAGCAGACAATTTGCTCACGCCTAATGCAATCAGTACTGGATACATGGTTACCATTAATAACATAGCAAGTCCAGATGCACTATTAATCGCCAAACCAATGACCATACCTAATACCCAACATGCACTTAATACGATATAAGGAGATTTTAATTTCTGCAACGGTTTAATTGTTAACGTTACTAAAGCTCGAGATGCACCGATATGATCCATATAACGAGCAAACCCAGCTACGGCCATAATATTAAGACCTAATTTAGCAGCACGTTCACTAAATAAAATACGAATAAGTTCATAAATGTCAAAAATAAAGTTGCCCGTTGCTTGTTTAGCTCCTAATATAGTGCCGTATCCTAATAAATAGGCCAAGGCTAATAATACCATACCACCAATGAAAAGTACGGCCTGTGCTTTGTACCGCTTAAATACAAGGGTACCAATCCACAAAATAACAATAATAGAAATTAGAATGTTCACATGCATACCTCCTCACCTAAATCACAACTTAGTAATTCTTACTGTGTTACGAAGATGCATGCCCCCTGCTCATATGCATACATCTAAATTTGTATACATTATATCACGAACATATTTATCTTAATTATACTTAATATGCATAAATAGCATTTTAAAGTATTTATTCTAACAGATTTCAACATTAGATTTCAATATAAAAACGTGAGCATACCTTATTGCATGCTCACGTTTTTTATCTGTCAATCTATAACCCATATACTGAAGATTTAACAGTAACTATTTAATTTTAAATGATTGTAGTACAGACCCTATGTTTAATGTTTCTTATTCTTTTTACCAAAACCGATATTTTCGATAAGAATAAATAACATTGGAATAACAAAGATGCCGAATAAAGTAGCCGATGTCATACCAGCAACTACGGTAATCCCCATGGAAACACGGGCACCAGCACCAGCACCACTAGAAATGGCCAATGGAATACAACCTAAAATAAATGCTAAAGATGTCATCAAAATTGGACGGAGACGAATCTTAGCAGCTTCAATAGCTGCATCAACGAAGCGCATGCCACGTTCATCTACACGAATCTTAGCATATTCAATAATCAAAATCGCATTCTTTGCTGCCAAACCAACCAGCGTTAACAAACCAATCTGCAAATAAATATCGTTGGTTAAACTATACGCCCCTGTTAAATTTAATAACCAAGGAATTAAGGCCGCCCCTACGATACCTGATGGTACAGAGAATAGTACGGCAAATGGAACTTTCCAAGATTCATATAAGGCAGCCAATACGAGGAATACGAAGATAATCCCCATGCCCAAGATAAGAATTGTCTGAGTCCCAGCTTTAACTTCTTCACGGCTTTGGTCCGCCCAGTCATAAGTATATCCTTGCGGTAAGTTTTTAGCCGCTTCTTCCAAGGCCGCAATCGCATCACCCGAACTATAACCAGCACCTTGGTTACCACCGATTTTAACCGCTGGATAGTTGTTAAAACGAGTGATTGTAGATACAGATGTAGTCGCTGTCGATTTAATATAGTTAGCCACTGGATACAATGTACCACTACTACTAGCTACATAAATATTGTTGTTATTTTCTGGCGACATACGATAATCTTGTTGCGCTTGAATAACAACTTTGTAGTTTTTACCAAACTCATTAAAGTCATTGACTTGAATACTACCATAGAAGCCCTGTAACGTTGTGAAAATATCTGCTACACTCACGCCGTCACGTGCTGCTTTATCACGGTTAATATCAAAATCATAAGTTGGTGTACCATCACTGTAAGTTGTATAAATAGAAGCAAATACAGGTTGTTTACGAGCTTCACCTAAGAAGTCATTAACAACAGTAGCCATCTGTTCAGGTGTATCCCCTGCTTTGTTAATGATATACATGGAGAACCCGCCTGTGTTACCTAAACCTGGAATTGGTGGTGGGTTCATTGGCAAAATTGTAGCTTCTGGAATAGTGGCTGAAAAGCCCATCAATCTGCCAATTTTAGAATCTACATCCTGCCCTGCACCTTTACGCTCACTCCAATCAGCTAACGTAGCAAACATCAAGCCACCACTTGTTTTCTGTGCATTAGATAAGATGTCGAATCCAGAAATCCCCGCTTTATCCACAATATCAGGGTCTTGATTCATAAATTCTGTTACTTTTTCAATAACACCCATAGTACGGGAAGACGTAGCCCCTTCCGGTAAGCTAATAGCAACCATGTAGTAGCCATTATCCTCAGAAGGAACAAAGGCTGATGGTAATACGCGGAACACGCCTACAGAAACCAAAACAAAACCAATTAGTACAACGACTGTTAGCCATAAGTGTTTTGCTAGGCGAGCTAATTGGAAACCATACCAATCACTAAAGCGTTCTAACTCATCATTGAATTTATTAAGACCACGATGAATGAAATCTTCTTTTTCTTTTGGCACATGTGGTTTTAACATCATAGAACAGAGCGCTGGCGTCAATGTTAACGCAACAAACGCGGAAATTGCTACAGATACAGCAATCGTCAAAGCAAACTGTTTATACAAAATCCCTGTCATACCGCCCATAAAGGATACTGGTACGAATACCGATGCCAATACAAAGGCGATACCAACTACTGGACCTTGTACATTTTTCATCGCCTCAATCGTTGCCTCATGAGGTTTTAAACCATTGACTTTAATTTCATATTCTACGGCTTCAATAACAACGATAGCATCATCGACAACCAGACCAATAGCCAATACCATGGCAAACAAAGTCAATGTATTGATTGTAAATCCTAATACCTCAAAGGATGCGAATGTACCTAACAAAGATACTGGTACAGCAATCATTGGAATCAACGTGGAACGCCAGGACTGTAAGAAAATGTACACAATCAAGGCAACCAAGATCAAGGCTTCCACAAAAGTATGAATAACTTCTTCAATAGATGCGGTAACGAAGTTTGTATTATCTACGATAATAGTATATTCAACACCAGGTGGTAAACTTTCTTTCTGTTGTTCTAATACTTGTTTTACTTTAGTAATTGTTTCAATCGCATTAGCATCACTTGTTAACGATACGGCGAAGGCTGCCATTGGTTTGCCATCACTCTTAGCACTGAAACCATAATCTTTAGATCCTAATTGAATATTAGATACATCTTTAAGACGTAACAAGTTACCATTATTATCAGTCTTAATAATAATATTACCAAATTCTTCTGTAGTCATTAAACGACCTTGAATTGTAATATTATGTGACACTTGTTGCACACTTGGTGTTGGATCTGTACCAAGAGAACCTGCGGCCGCTTGCTTATTCTGTGTAGAAATAGCATTAACTACTTGAGCAATTGTCACATTATGCTGCGCCATCTTAGCTGGGTCTAACCAAACACGCATAGCAAAGTCAGAACCGAATTCTTGAACACTACCTACCCCATTGATGGATTTAATCTCATCCATCATATAGTTAGATGCATAGTTTTTCAAAAATGTCTGGTCATAGGTACTTTCATCAGTTGACTTCAAGGCAAATACTAAGGACATATCGCCTGTAGATTTAGTTGTAATTACACCAACGTTTTGAACTTCAGAAGGTAATGACGCTAATGCACGTTGCACACGGTTCTGCGTGTTAACGGTATCCATATCTGCATCAGTGCCTTGATTAAATTGAACTGTCAAAGAGTAAGTACCGCTACTACTACTTGTGGACATCATATAGTCCATATCCTGTACACCAATAATCTGAGCTTCAATAACAGACGCTACAGTATCACTAACAACAGATGCAGAAGCACCGACATAACTAGTGCTTACACGAACCTGTGGTGGCGTAATTTCTGGATAACGAGCAATTGGCAAAGTAAACATAGATACTAAACCAACAATCGTAATAATCAAGGACAAAACGATGGCGAATATAGGTCGGTTTATGAAAAATTTCGACACGATATCCCCCCTTATTTAGTCTTTTCTACTTGGTCTTTAGTTAAGGCCGTGGCATTAACTTTCACACCATTACGAATCTTAGTCAAACCATCAACAACAACTGTTTCACCTGGTTTTAAACCACTTTTAACAATCGTATAAATTCCCTGTGTACCACTTGTAACTACTGGCACCTGAGTTACCGTACCAGATTCATCTACCGTATATACAAACGATTTATCCAATACCTGTGTTAATGCTTTTGTTGGAACTAAAATAGCGCCTTTAATAATATCCCCAGGGGATACAACAGAAGCATACATATTAGGCAATAACATGTGTTCTGGATTTGGGAAGGAGGCTTTGAAAATCAACTGGCCAGAAGAACTGTCAAGATTTTTAGCCGCTTGTACTAAGGTGCCTGTGTACTGATAAATGGATCCATCAGACAAACGAAGTTGTAATGGTAAGTTATCTAAACTTTGCCCCTGTTTATTTTTCATGAAATCCAAATATTCAGATTCGCTCATAGCAAATTGTACATATACAGGATCTACCGTATTGATGGTAACTAATGTAGTACTACCTGCCGTTACATAAGAGCCTAAATCAATGTCATCCATCTCTAATGTGCCATCAAATGGTGCATAGATTACTGTATCTTGTAAATTATCCTGTGCAATACGTACTGCCGCTTCATTTGCTTCTAAGGCAGCTCGTTGTTGTTCTGCTGTACTTGCTTGTGTATCGAGCGTCTGACGAGCAATCGCATCTTCATTCGCTAATTGTTGGTACCGTTGCAAATCACGTTCAGAATTTAAGTACGATGCATTAGTAGACGCTGCTGTAGCTTGTGCACTAGCTAAATTAGCTTCATACTGACGGGAATCTAAACGGAATAAAGGTTGACCTTTCACAACTTGTTGACCACCTTTGACATATTTTTCAACTACATGTCCCGATACACGAGCATGAATCGCCGTTTTGTTCTGAGCTGTAATTGTCCCATTAAACGATGTTGCAATCTGCGTATCCGTAGCCGTTATCTTATAGGTATTAACAGCCACCTCATTAGGCCGCGCCTCCTCTTTGCCACAACCAGCTACTACTAGCATCATTGCCATAATAGCTACTAGGGCTCCTGAAAAACGAAACTTACTCATTCTTTGCCTCCTCATTTAAAATACCATGCAATATCATATTCATAGCTTCTGATAAAATTGTAATACAATCTTCAGGGTTGCGATGTCCATCATAGAAAACTGTCCGCACTACACCTTTTAACATCAACAACAACACTTCTATATCGCCTTCTTTAATAATACCAATTCGTTGTTGTTCTTTTAAAAAGTTTCCTAATAAGTCCCAGTCACGTTCAAATACACGCAACACATTATCTACTAATGATGGAACTGATGCAAACATTAAACGATAATGATCACCACTAATAGCAGCATACAAATCAGACCGCACAGAAAAATACTTCTTTAACTTAGTTACACAATCCAATGTAGGATCTTCAAGAATTTCTTTATGGAGATTATAAAAATCTTGGCTTTTTTCAAATAAAATCCGCTCTATAATCTCATTTTTAGAATGAAAATTCTCATATAACGTTCGCTTGCTAATATTTAATCGCTTAGCCAAGTCATCCATCCGGAATGACGAGCCGTGCAATTCTATCTCAGCTACAGCTGCTTCAAGAATCCGTTGCTTCATTGTCGCCTCCCTTACGTCACACAAACTAAAAGCACAACAGCCCTAGTCTATATTTTTCAAAACACAATACTTACACATAGACCATACAAAAAATTTATGAAGTTTTTGTACTCAATAAAGTCTCTATCCATAAAAAAAGCTCCCAATCCAATACGTCACTAGCTCACGAAAACCGAATTGAAAACTCTAGTACCATTTCTCAGTTTAACTAAAAGTAAGTCAATTGTCAATATCAAAAATAGCTTACTACTCAATATTTGACAACATTCTCCTCTATAACAATTTTACGCAATTTAATTGACATAAATTTTATTTTCTTGTATACTAAAACTATCAAATCGAAAAACTTAGTAATAGTCACTGTTTCAAACTATTACTTTATCAATTTAGTGCGTATTATCTTTTTAGATACGGTTATTCGTAGGAGGAATTTAATGAGTTTTTATAATGTAACCAAAGATACTCAATTTGAAGAAATTTTTAAAGGTGGCGTTGAAGCCGAGTTACATGGCACACGCATATATATGACTTTATATTTATTAGCTAAAGAACAAGGTCTCGATGATGTAGCGGCTACCTTCCACGAAATTGCCGTACAAGAAGCGGAACACGCTGGTTTCTATGCCCTTTGCAATGGTGAACAAAAACCTGACTTCTGGGCCGTGGCTAAACAGATTCAACAATTAGAAGAACAAGCTGGTGATCGTCTTGATGAAAGAGCAGATGCACTCCGCTCTGCCGGCCTTACAAACGCTGCTGACCATATGAATTTTATTGCCAAACAAGAAATCAACCATGGTAAATTGTTAAAATCCCTCTTTGAAAAATACGGAAAATAAACATCCATAAATACGCTAAAACGTACATAAAAGGTCCTCGTGAATCCTAGTATTTAACTACTAATTTTCACTGAGGACCTTTTCGTTTAATCCAATAGCTTATAAGCTACTATAGTAGTGCTACCTATCTAATTGGCAACAGCTATACATATTTCTCAGGATCAAGTTCTCCTGTCATGCGATTACGCAAGTCTCGACGAGCTACTTCCATAATCCACAACCACCACAAATGACCAAATAATTCAGAAAGATTTTCATCAAATGGAATCTGTGGTAATGGTGGTACTAAGCCCATCAAAGGCATTACAATAACATGAGCAAATAAATACGTAAAAAAGCCAAATACACATCCTTGCCACATTTTTATACGAGGCCAATATTCAGCAATCACACAATACATAATGCCAAAAACTACAGAAAATAACACATGCACGATAAACACATCAAGTGGCAACTGCACACCTGAAAAAGTATATGATAAATCAGGTGCATTAAACATATCTAATACAACCTTCGGTGGCGTTACTCGTTCCATCGCCCCTAATGGCCAAAATACATTAGGATCACGTGGTGGGAACGGTACTTCCCAACCCCATTTCGCAATAGCACCTATAATACCTACAATAATACCGATTACAATGGATAAGCCCAGGCGTCGTCTCCCTGCTTCTGTGATGTAATTAAAACCTGCTTTCATCACAAAGCCTCCTTTCTTGCCTCTTTTAAAACTTACTACCGTGGCAGTCAACAATTCACTGCCACTGAATTAAAGTAACCGCTTCAATCTACAACGTCTTTACTTAAATTCAGTTTTGTATTTTATCACTAACTTTGTCATTTGTCACCACTTTTATTCAAATTCAATATTTATATTTTCAACTAATTTTTTAATAGTATTTATGATAAAATAAACTCAAACTATTATCAATCCATATCATTTAGAGAGCCCCGTATCTTATTATGACGCTTTGGAGGACTTGTGTATGAAATGGTTACAACAAGAACGACTTGGTTTAACGCTCTGTACCCTTATCGCCATTCCTTGCTATATGCTAGGGCAAAAATTTCCCCTAATTGGTGGCCCTGTCATAGCTATTATAGTTGGTATGCTGCTTGCTCAATGTTCTTTTAACCGCCAACTATTCGAAAAAGGAATTACCTACGCTAGTAAACAAATTTTACAGTATGCCGTCATTCTTTTAGGATTTGGTTTAAACTTACGAATCGTATTTGAAACAGGTTTGCAATCACTTCCCATCATTATTTGTACCATTACCATTGCTTTATTAGTCGCCTACTTATGTTATCGTTATCTATCGATTAATAGTACGATGGCTATTTTAATCGGTGTTGGTTCTTCCATATGCGGTGGTTCAGCTATTGCTGCTACAGCCCCTATTATAAAAGCTAATGACAAAGATATTGCCCAAGCCATTGCAGTCATTTTCTTTTTTAATGTAATAGCAGCGCTTCTCTTTCCGCCTTTAGGTATATTCCTCGGTCTTTCCCCTATATCAGGCGAAGCTTTTGGTTTATTTGCGGGCACAGCTGTCAATGATACCTCTTCAGTTACTGCCACCGCTGCTACTTGGGATAGCATGTTCAATCTTGGCTCTGAAACGCTAGATAAAGCAGTAACCGTGAAACTAACTCGTACCTTAACTATTATCCCCATTACTTTACTACTCGCCTATGGGACAGCTAAAAAAATGAAAACCTCAAATACTACCGCACCAAATATAAAAAAAGCAGTTCCTGCATTTATCCTTTACTTTATCAGTGCCAGTTTACTCACTACGCTATCCTCTGCACTAGGTATCCCTATCGAAATCTTCAGCCCTTTTAAAAGCTTGTCTAAATTCTTCATTGTAATAGCCATGGTCGCTATCGGTCTAAATACAAATATTTTAAAATTAATTAGCAATGGCCCTAAACCTCTCTTAACAGGTTTTCTGTGCTGGTGTAGTATCACCATAACTGCACTATTTTTACAATACACCTTAGGCTTTTGGTAACTATAACCCTTTTTTGAAAATAAAAAAAGACTGTCAGCCCTAGTATCTAGGTTCTAACAGTCTTCATAGAACATCACTTCAGTCAAGCAATGTCCAATCAATGGTGCCGGAGGTGGGACTTGAACCCACACGGTGTTACCCGCTTGATTTTGAGTCAAGTGCGTCTGCCATTCCGCCACTCCGGCACGTTCGGAACAATAGTTATTATACGCAAACTTTACAATCATGTCAATACACTTTTTCAAAATTTTTCATTTCATGTACTATTCTTCCTTCGTCTATTTTCTTTTTATTACTGTTCTTGCTCATGTACAGCATCTAGTAAAAAAACTACCCCATAACAGAAAAAGAATAATAGCTATCACTCATATATCACCTAGGCTCTTTTCATTTGACACTACTACCTTAGTTGTTTATAATAAAAGATACGCAATACACAATTATACACACATGGGGACGTAATGGTTTCGACAGGGGTGCGTGTATCATAGATAGCGAGTCGGCGTTCCATGAGGCCGTAAAACGGTGGAACTTTTAAATTAAACGCAAAAGAAAACTTTGCATTAGCTGCATAAGCTACGTCTTACCTTACTCTGCCCGTGAGTAGGGATAAGGCGTCAAACTACGGGCTCGCCTACTTTATATGCTCAAGTAAATTAGGTTAAACCATTGAGCTGGGCTAGTGTAGTTTGTCGTTGTACAATAGCTAGCTAAGATTCTAAAACAGCGACTGCACTCGGAGAAGTCTGTGGGGCAACGCTTTTGGACAGGGGTTCGATTCCCCTCGTCTCCACCATAGCATCTAAAAGGCAGTAACGATGAGTTTCATAACTTATCGTTACTGCCTTTTTTAATCCATACTATTAAAATATCCACTAATACTCAATATTAAAATGTCCAGTAATACTTGTGCAATTAAACAATCAATAATCCCTGCTCTGCTCTTTCATACGCCGACGAATATCTCGTTGTGCATCCCGATCAGCAATATCTTGACGCTTGTCATAATTCTTTTTACCAGTCACTAAGCCAACGGTTACTTTAATCAGTCCATGAGCAAAATGAAAATTTAAAGGAACTAAAGAAAAACCTTTTTCTTTTACTTGACCTAACAAGCGGTTAATTTCACTCCGATGCATTAACAACTTCCGTGTGCGCATAGGCTCATGATTAAACTGATTTCCTTGTTCATAAGGGCTAATATGTGCTTGAAATAAGAATAACTCACCATTTTGAATCGCGCAATAACTATCTTTTAAATTTAACCGTCCTTGACGAATGGATTTCACTTCAGTACCAGTTAATACAATACCCGCTTCAAATGTCTCATGTATATGATAATCATGGCGCGCTTTGCGATTATCAGCAATTAAACTACTACTATCTTTTTTTGCCTTACTCACTACGTTCCTCCTACAACTTCCTTTTATAATACTTCTATCTTACAGCAAATGCTAGACATAATCACTCATATAAAATGATACAATTTAACCTGTCTATATTTCATCATTTCTTTTTGCCACTTTTTTTCTTGCCTTTACCACTTTTAGAGCCTTTTTTACTTTGTTTTTTACTTTTAGATTTTTTAGCAACTTTACTAAATGAATCTCGCCCTGTTTTCTTACGGCCTTTACGTCCACGGTCTTCATTTGAGTCGGCCCCTTTACGAGTCTTACGACTTTTACCTCGACTAGTGAACGAGGTATCCGAAGCCGATCTACGCATACGACTATGTAAAGACTTTTGAATTAATGTTGCTGCATCCACTTCACCTAATAAGAAATCAATTTGTTTTTTATCTTTATCCGCTTTAATTAATGTAACCTTAACAGCTTCCCCTAAATGATAAGTTCGTCCAGTTCGACGCCCCACCAATAAGAAGTGTTCTTCATCAAAGAAATAATAATCATCATCCATTGTAGCAATATGCACTAAACCATCAATACCATTTTCAAGTTCTACAAACATACCAAAGGATGTGATAGAGCTAATTCTACCATCAAAAACCTCACCTACATAAGGCTCCATATATTGGACTTTTTTCAAATCATTGGTATCACGTTCTGCCGCAACAGCAACTTGTTCTTGCATTGAGCAATGTTCAGCTGCCTCTGTTAAATATTCTTCAGAATCATCGTATTTACTGTATCCATCCGGCCAATGTAAACGTTTCTTTAAAAGTCTATGAACAATTAAATCTGGATACCGTCTAATTGGCGAGGTAAAATGCGTATAACAAGCCGAAGCCAGTCCAAAGTGACCTACATTAATAGCAGAATAACGAGCTTGTTTCATGGAGCGCAACGTCATAATTTGTGCAATCTGTTCTATATCAGTCCCTGCTATACTATCCAAAAATTGTTGAATATCTTTCGGTTCTACTGCGCCATCTGCTAAATGGAATGGCTTACCTAAATAGGTAACTACAGTCTGCAAGGCTTGAAGTTTTTCTTCACTTGGTTGTTCATGTATACGATATATAGATGGTTTTCCTGAATCACGCAAATATGTAGCTACGGTTTCATTAGCAAGCAACATGCAAGCTTCAATAATTTTTTCTGCAATCGTCCTATCTTTACGAACAATTTTGAGTGGTGTACCATCATTAGCTAATAAAATTTTATATTCAGGGAACTCAAACGATAAGGCTCCTGATTTTTCACGCATAGCAATTAAAATCTTAGCTACTTCATGCAATTCATGTACCATCGGCATTAATGGTAATAAATCATCAGGAATAATCGCTTCTTCCAAGGCTTTATATATTTCTGGATAACTACAACGACGATCTACACGAATAACTGAAGGGCTAATTGTAAAATCAACCACTTTACCAACATGATTAATTTCCATGATACAACTCATAGCATAGCGATCTTCTTTAGCATTTAAACTACAAATACCATTCGATAACACGGTCGGCAACATAGGCACTACTCGATCGACTAAATAAACACTAGTTCCTCGTTTGTACGCCTCTTTATCAAGAGCAGTATTACCTCTTACATAGTGACTTACATCAGCAATATGAACACCTAGTTGATAATGACCATTAGCTAATTGCTTACAACTTACAGCATCATCTAAATCTTTCGCATCTTCACCATCAATTGTAATCATAGGCACATCTCGCAAATCTAATCGTTTGCCAGTGACCGACACATCAAAAGACACTGTTTCCGCTTCTTTTAATACAGGTTCTGGAAAGGCGAAAGGAATCTTGTGCGCTGCCATAATACAATTAATATCTACGCCCACATCCCCAGTATAGCCTAATATTTGAGTAATTTTACCTTCCGGATGACGTCCCTTGCCATCAGGCCAAGAATTTATTTCTACTAACACTTTGGCCCCACTCCGTGCTTCCATTGAGTCAGGCAGTGCTACATAAATATCATCTACCAACCGTTCATCATCAGGTGTCACAAAACCAAATTGGCGTTGTCGATCATAAGTGCCAACAATTGATGTATTTACATGTTCTATTATACGTTCAACGCGCCCTTCTGGTCGCTGATCCCCAATTCGACCAAATCGAAAAATATGAGCTATTACTTTATCATTATGCATGGCCCCATTACGATCATCTGACCCAATAAGTACTTCATGTGTTCCTGTTTCGACCACCACAAGGCCCCGGCCATTACGTAAGCTTTTATAAGTACCTTCTACCGTATTTGCTTGTTGTGGCTTATTATTAGCCTCTACCATCGGCACTGCTAGTCTGTAGTAATCTCCGTTTCGTTTTGCCAATAAACCAACCTCAGATAACTCTTTTACTTGACTCATAAAAGTTTCTAATTCTTCAGCCCCTTTAATACCTAGAATATAGGCAGCATCTTCCACATGATACGCTTCAGGACTAATCGCTTTAAAAAAAGCTAAAATCTTATTTTTCATATCTTCCATAGTTTCTTACCTCTACCAAAAAAGCCTGCACAAGGCAGGCTCCCATTAATATTGATTTAAGTAGATTCCTAAGAATAAGCTCAAGATGGCAAAAAGAATACCCAACACGATAGTGCATTTCGATAACAACCCGTCTATACCTCGAGCTTTACCACCAAATACAGAGTCAGCAGCACCACTAACGGCACCACCCATACCAGCACTTTTACTCGATTGTAACACTACCACTAAAATCAATAAAATAGCTACTACCACTTCTGCAAACATCAAAAAATTTCTCACAATTGTCATCCTTCCTATAGCTCATCCTGTTTTGCTGCATTACTGCGATGGGCTAAATATTTTTCTAATTTACGTTTCACACGTTGTAATGCATTATCAATGGACTTAACACTCCGATTATATTCAGCGGCAATTTCATTGTACGACTTCCCATCTAAGTAGCCCATCAACACCTTACCTTCTAAATCACTTAATATCGATCCCATCTTTTCTTCAATATCAGAAAACTCTTCCCGATTAATGAATAATTCTTCTGGATCAGTTCCTTGCCCCTCAACGAGAACATCCATTAATGTTCGTTCCGCTTCATCCGTATAAATAGGTTTATTCAAAGATATATATGAATTGAGAGGAATGTGCTTTTGTCGCGTAGCTGTCTTAATAGCTGTAATAATCTGACGAGTTACACATAATTCAGCAAAAGCTTTAAATGAAGCTAACCGATCGCCTTTAAAATCACGGGTTGCTTTATAAAGGCCTATCATTCCCTCTTGAATAATATCTTCTTTATCCGCTCCAATCAAAAAATAAGACCGAGCTTTGGCGCGTACAAAATTCTTATATTTATCGACTAGATAGTCCACAGCTAAATGATCATCTTGTTCTTGAGCTAATTTACAAATTTCCTCATCAGATAAATCAACATAGCGGCGAAACTCATCATTTAAGCGTTGATTAACGCACATGCCAACCTCCACTCTCTTATTCTAGCAGAACACAACTAATGTATCTCTCATTATACTTGATAGCCCTTAGTTCTGCAAGGTTATTTATTACCACGGCGCAAGCTTTCCCATTGCTTAGCCACTTCGCCATCCAATTGATGCCCCACTTCATTACGCTGCAAGCGCATGCTATCTCGTTTATGAAAGCCTTTATAAAATCGTTGCTCATCCAGTTTAGCACGCTCTACTTGAGCTTTCAATTCTCTTGCTGAAATACGTAACGCACCAAAACCTAATACTTGGCTTTGTTCTGCATAGTCAGACGTACACACATACACATTAGCATAGGTATTTTTAAATGTAAATACAGTACGCTCAATATAAGAGTCTGCAGTCTCTCCATCAGCCGTATATACTTCTAAAAAATCCTCTGTCATATATTCTTCAGCAGCCCCTGGATTAGCAAACTTTCCATCAAACACCAGAATCACGCGATAGCCTTTATGTTTACCATAATTTTGTAAGATACTTTTAATACGAGAGCGCGCATGTTCTAATGAACTTTTACTTATTTTCTTTAATTCAGGCCAAGCAAAGATAACATTGTATCCATCAACAATTAATATATCTTCTTTCATAGTAAGACCTCATTATTGCCGTTGTCGCACCGCTTCATACAGTAAAATCGCTGCCGCCACGGAAGCATTTAAAGAATTAAGACGACCATACATAGGAATCGTCACTAGAAAATCACAACGCTCTTTTGTCAACCGACTTAAGCCTTTTCCTTCATTACCAATCACTAGCACTAACGGACTTGTCAAATCAGCTTCATATAAAGTTTGTTGTCCTTCCATATGAGCTCCTAAGACCCAAAAACCTTGCTTTTTTAATTCTTCAATCGTCTGCGCCACATTACCAACTTGTACTAAAGGTATACATTCTAATGCACCAGCCGATGTTTTAGCAACGGTAGCATTGATTGGTGCCGTATGTCGTTTAGGAATCAAAACTGCTGTTGCACCACAGCATTCAGCTGTACGAATAATGGCCCCCATATTATGCGGATCTTCTATACCATCCAATAAAACAAGGATAGGCGCTTTATCGGTGGGCCAAGCAGCTAATACTTCTTCTAAGTCAGCAAATTTCACTTGTGAGGCCAAAGCAACAACACCTTGATGTACGACACCATTGGCATATTTAGCCAGTTGATTATCCCCAACGCGACGAATTTCAATCCCTTTAGATTTGGCAAGCCCTATAATTTCTTGCATCGAACCTTGCACTTTATCATTCGCAATAAAAAGGCGCTGAATCGTACGGTCTGCTTTTAACGCTTCGCGCACCGCATTGCGTCCTACAATATAATCACTCATAGTTATTCAGTCTCCTTTATTTCATCGAATTTAATGTGTATTGAAAAGCCTGTCCCATTAGCGTTTGTAAACGTTCAGTTTGATTCGTACGATATAAATACCCCAGAACCGCTTCAAAGGCCGTGCTAGCTCGATATTCTTGAACAGTGGCACTTTTCGGCACATGAACTTGACTATTGCGAGCCCGTTTAGCTACTTGCTGTTCAACGTCCGTTAATACTTGTTCTGTATCCCAAGCTTGTAATACTTTAGCTTGAGCCTTAGCACAGATAAAATCTGTTACCAAATTATGAAGTACTTGAACCTTCATAATACCAGCTTCTGTCATCCGTTCTCTCACAAATAGAGAATATACAGCATCACCTATATAGGCAAGCATGAGGGAATCCTCAGCATTTGCTGTTGTATTTCCCTCATGCTCAATTGTACCTTTTAGTTTTTCAATCGCTGTAGCTCGTAAAAATTGATAGCGCTTAAAGTTCACGTTTCTTCCACCGAGCCCCTTGTGGCGAATCTTCAATTACAACGCCAATATTAGCTAATTCATCACGAATAGCATCGGCTAAATCCCAAAGTTTACGTTCACGGCAATTCTGACGAACATTCAATATTACTTGCATTAATTGTTCATACTCTTCGGCGCCAGCCCCCGCATTAGGACCTTCCCAAGCTTGTTCTAAGATACCAAGGATATCCGTCATCATCTTGAAGATAGATTTAACTTCATCCAATGTTTTATGGCACACTTTGCCATTGCAATTTTGCACAGCTTGATAATAAATATTAATTTCTTTAGCTAAACCAAACATAGGGGCACCAGCTAAGGATGTATTAAAATCATCAGCCATGGCATCTTCAAATTCATTAGCATATTTACGAGCATTTTCTAATAGTGCTTTTGCTTCATCATCGCATTCGCCTTCTTCTTGATTTTCTAGATAAAGAAGATTTTCAATAGCTGTCGTCATACGTTCTAACGATTTATTAGCTTCTTCTAATCGTTCATCACTGAAATCCAGTGGGCTACGATAATGAGTGCTCAACAAGAAATAACGAAGTGCATCAGGACTATACTCTTCCAAAATATCTTTAACTAAGAAGAAGTTATTCAACGATTTACTCATCTTTTCCTGATTAATTGTAATAAATCCATTGTGCAACCAATAACGAACAGCTGGATGATGACCGGTACACCCTTCTGACTGAGCAATTTCATTTTCATGATGCGGGAAAATCAAATCACTGCCACCACCATGGAAATCAAACTCTTCGCCTAAATATTTATTACTCATAGTCGAGCATTCAATATGCCAACCCGGACGTCCTTGCCCCCATGGGCTTTCCCAAGATGGTTCACCAGGTTTTGCACTTTTCCATAAAGCAAAGTCCATTGGATTGTGTTTACGATCGTCTACATCTACACGAGCACCAGCTTCCATATCTTCTAATGTACGTCCAGATAATTTACCGTATTCTTCAAATTTTTCTACACTATAATACACATCACCATCTAATTCGTAGGCAAAACCTTTTTCAATAAGAGTGGCAATCATTGCTACAATTTCATCAATATGTTCCGATACACGTGGATATACATCAGCATGACGTACATGAAGTGCATCCATTACTTCAAAATAGGACTCAATATAGCGATTGGCAATTGTATCCCAAGACACACCTTCGCCATTGGACGTATTAATAATTTTATCATCTACATCCGTAAAGTTTTGCACATACGTTACTTTATAGCCAATATGCGTCAAATAGCGACGGATAACATCCCAAGTAACAAATGGACGAGCATTCCCAATATGAGGATGGTTATATGGCGTTACACCACATACATAAATCTTTGCTTCTCCCTCCTTTACTGGCTTGAATACTTCTTTTTCTCTTGTCATCGTATTGAATACTTTAATTTCTCTCATCGCTACCGATGCCTCACTTCCATAAAAATATAAAAAGCCACCATCTCATTACAGAGACGGTGGCCCGCGGTTCCACTCTGTTAAGTCCTATGTAGCACTCACTCAAACGCGTAACGGGCGTGACCGAATAGACATACTCATTTCAGTCTATTAACTCCCGAATGCATTTCCCTTGGCTACACATGAACCCTTCCACCATTTAGTTCTCGCTGTAAAGCTAGTCTCAAAGTACTTCTTTCGTTCATCGTCTTTAATAACAATTTTTATCGATATATAGAGTATAATAGCATGAAACCTAACTAAAGTCAATGTTTCTACGCTAACTGTCTATCAATAATTACAGCAAAATTAAATAGTGCTCAATTAGTTTAAAACTGTCAAATTATTTTGCTACAGAAGCAATATTGATGATTGTTTTAACCGCTAATTCCATATGTTCCACACAAGCAAATTCGTGTGGCCCATGTAAATTTTCTACACCAGTAAATAGATTTGGTGTTGGAATCCCCATAAAAGAAATCTTAGAGCCATCAGTGCCACCACGGATTGGCTGAATCAATGGTGTTACACCAGCTTTTTCCATAGCGGCTTTAGCAATTTCTACACATTCCATATGATCTTTAATTACATCATACATATTGTAGTAGCTATCTTTAAGCGTCAAGGTCACTACTTCACGACCATACCGTTCATTTAATACCTTAGCAGCCAGTTCAAAAAGTTTCTTCTTACTTTCAAATAAGGCGCGATCATGGTCTCGAATTATGTACTTCATCGTTCCTGATTCCACACCGGTTTCATTACTTGATAACATAATAAAACCTTCGTAATCTTCAGTCAGTTCTGGAACAGCTGCCTGTGGTAACATACGGTCAAATTCCATAGCTAATTTATTACAATTAATCATGGTGTTTTTAGCTGACCCTGGATGAACTGATACACCATGAAGTTCTACGGTAGCAGCACAAGCATTAAATGTTTCATATTCTAGCTCACCTAAGCGAGTACCATCAATTGTATACGCAAAATCAACGGGAAAATCTCTTACGTCAAATAAATCAGCGCCACGACCAATTTCTTCATCAGGACCAAAGGCACACATCACGAGACCATGTTTCACTTCTGGATGCATCTTTAAATACCGAAGCGCTTCCATAATTTCCACAATTCCCGCTTTGTCATCACCGCCTAGCAAAGTAGTGCCATCAGTAACAATTAAAGTCTGTCCTTTATAGTTATTTAAGTTAGGAAAATCAGCTACACGACTATATAATTCTTTATCTTTATTAAGGAGAATATCTGTACCATCATAGTTTTCAATAATACGTGGGGCTATATTTTCAGCATTATAATCAGCTGTGTCCATATGAGCAATGAAGCCAATAGCAGGAACAACTTCCTCTGTATTAGCTGGTAAAGAGCCAATGACAAAACCATTATTTTCATTGACTTTTACACCTTCTAACCCAATCTCTGTTAAGTCAGCAGCTAGTACCTTAGCAAATGCCACTTGTGTGTCAGTACTTGGCACTGTTGTAGACTCTTCGTTAGACCGTGTATTAGTCTTTGTATAACGCAAAAAACGTTCAACCATCGTTTCCATAATAATCCTCCTTAATAAAACAAACTATGAAACTGTTTAACTATGCCCCCACAGAGTTAAACAGCCATTTGACTGATTGTTTCATCTAAACGAGCTAATGTTTTTTCCTTGCCAAATAAAGTAATAATATAATTCAAATCTGGACCATGCATTTGCCCTGTAGTAGCAATACGAATTGGCATAAAGACAAACTTACCTTTTAATTTTGTCTCTTTCATAATACCTTTAATCGTTGCTTTTACCACATCTGGAGTAATGTCCTCTAAATCCGCAATAGCTTCACGGAATGCTTTAAGTACAGTTGGGCAAGACTCTTCCGCTAATACGGCCTTAATATCTTCAGCGTGAGTTTCATCAAAAGCAAACGTATCATCAAAAATTAGTTTTGCTTCTTCTTTAATTTGTGCGCCAAAGCTAATGTGATCTTTTAAGCATACACAAAGCATAATAAGTTTTGCTTTTTCAGTTTCATCAGGAGTTGCCGATGCATAACCAGCTTCTTGTAAATGAGGTAAACATAATTCATATAGTGCTTCATCACTTAAATTTTTCATATAATTGAAGTTAATCCAATTTAGTTTATCAATATCAAATACAGCTGGATTTTTAGCAACTCGGTCCATAGAGAAATTCTGAATTAATTCATCTTTAGTAAATAATTCCTGTTCCCCTTCTGGTGCCCAACCTAATAAAGCTAAGAAGTTGTCAATCGCATCTGGTAAGTAACCAAGTTGACGATATTGATCAACAGAAGTGGCACCATGGCGTTTACTCATTTTCTTATAATCCTTACCAAGGATAAGTGAAATATGACCAAACGTAGGTACATCCCAACCGAGCGCATTGTAAATCGCAATCTGGCGTGGTGTATTAGAAAGATGTTCTTCTGCACGAATTACATGTGTAATTCCCATTGTATGGTCATCAATGACAACCGCATAGTTATAGACTGGAATTCCATCTGATTTAACAATAACAAAATCACCAACACCATTGGATTCAAAAGATACATGGCCACGTACCATGTCATCAAATGCAAACGTTTGATTCAAAGGAACACGCAAACGAATCGTGTGTTTACGACCTTCTTTATCATAAGCTGCTATTTGTTCGTCTGTTAAATGACTACAATGACCATTATATTTTGGTGTTTCACCACGATCTAATTGTGCTTGGCGTTCAGCTTCTAATTCTTCTTCAGAGCAATAGCAACGATACGCTTTACCTTCATCTAATAAACGTTGTGTCACTTCTTTATAAATATCCAATCGTTCTGTTTGACGATATGGGCCATTGTCGCCCCCTACATCAATACCTTCGTCCCAATCCATACCAAGCCATTTAAGAGCTGCTTTAATATTTTCTTCACTCTCACGAGTTGAGCGAGCTAAATCAGTATCTTCAATACGAAGGAGAAATGTACCGCCTTCTTTACGCGCTAATAACCAATTAAACAATGCAGAACGGGCTCCACCAATATGAAATGGGCCAGTTGGACTTGGTGCAAAACGAACTTTCATCTTTGCCATGTCTATATCCACTCCTTTGCTATTATCTATATCACTAATATATTGTACATCACTAATCATAAGCTGTATAAAGTTGCCACCGCTTGAGCCGCTAACCCTTCTAAGCGTCCAAAAGCGCCTAATTTTTCATGAGTCGTTGCTTTTACACTTATGAACTCTTCGCCAATCCCCAAAACACCAGCTAAATTAGCCTTCATAGCATTAATGTGAGGTTTTAATTTAGGGGCTTCAGCGATAACCATAACATCTACATTATACGCCTTAAAACCTTTTTCGTGTAGTAACTTCACAACTTGCTTTAATAATTCCATACTAGAAGCACCTTTAAAGGCCTCATCTTCTGGCGGGAACCAATAGCCAATATCCGGTAAGCCAGCTGCGCCTAATAAAGCATCCATTAACGCATGAATTAGCACATCAGCATCACTATGTCCATCGGGACCAAATTCACTCTCAATCTGCACGCCCCCTAAAATACAAGGACGCCCCGTTTTAAAACGATGTACATCATAACCAAAGCCAACACGCATCATAGGTTCTGTCACTCCTAAATACTGTTTCGCTTTCACAATATCAGCTGGTGTTGTGAGCTTACAGTTTGTATAATCACTATTTACAATATATACTGGCTTTCCTTGATGTTCAACTAAGGATACATCATCAGTACCTACAAATTGCGTCTTCTTAGCATATTCTTGTGCCTCTAACAGCCAAGACCTTCTAAAACCTTGTGGCGTTTGCACCGCATACAATTCACTTCGCCGTAGCGTCTGTACCACAGTTTGATCATCTCGAACCTGTTTAATCGTATCTACCACAGGTACGGCAGCCACTGCTGCACCATGTTGTTGAGCCGCCTCAGCTACAGCGGTAAACAAAGCCGCCCTAGCCATTGGCCGAGCACCATCATGGACTAAAACAATATCCGCCGTTTCACTAGTCGCTTTGGTGCCTGCTAATACAGAATCTTGCCGCTCTGCACCACCAATAACCAATCTAGGTTGCCACGGTAAATTGGTTAAAGAGGCCACTTCATTTTGAATGGCCTCTTCTTCACCATCAGCTACAACTATAATGACTTCACTTAAATCAGGAACATCTGCCATATGTTGTAAATTCCATTGTAGCACAGAATACTTGCCTAAACGCAAAAAGATTTTATTCGCCTCACATTGCATTCGCTTACCAGCACCAGCAGCCAATAAAATACAACTAATCATTCTTTAGTTCCTTTCGCTTTAGCAAAAATCATTCGTCCAGCACTTGTCTGTAATACAGACGTTACCATCACATCAATAGACGTATCTACATACTGAGCACCATTTTCAATAACAATCATAGTGCCATCATCTAAATAAGCTACCCCTTGATTATCTTCTTTCCCTTCTTTGATTACCTGTACACGAATCCATTCACCAGGAATCATAGCTGGTTTCAACGCATTTGCTAAATCATTAAGATTTAATATTTCAATACCTTGCAAACTAGCCACTTTATTCAAGTTAAAATCATTGGTTATGATTTTCCATTTTTTATCAAGGGCTAACCGCATCAATTTAGAATCAACCTCTGTAATATCCTCAAAATCATCGTCAATAACTTTAATATCGATTAATTCTTTTTGCTGTAAACCTTGTAAAATATCAAGACCACGGCGACCACGATTCCGTTTGAGCACATCTGCTGAATCAGAAATATGCTGCAACTCTTCAAGAACAAATAAAGGTACTACCAAAGGCCCCTCTAAAAAACCGGTCGCACAAAGTTCCGCAATACGACCGTCAATAATAACTGACGTATCTAATAATTTGGCCACGGAAACTGATTCAAAATCAGAGACAGCTAAATGAGCAGGTGCTTCTACCTCTTTAGGAGCAGCCTCTTTCTTTTTATCCTTTACAATTGTACGATTTTGAAGCCAATTTGCATACAATTCCGGTCCCTTACGAGACGCTAATCGCATACCAATATAACCAAAAATAGCACTCAAAATAATAGGGATATATGAGCCAATGAGTGGTACACGATAAAATGCCAAGCCAATAAGATTTGCTATTATAAGTCCAAAGAGTAATCCGGCTGTACCGGCCATTAATTCCTGATTAGGTACTCGAGATAGAAGCCGTTCCATATTTTTAGCCAGTCGCAACCCTTGACTAATAATGGGCATAGCAATAAAGAAACCAATAACGGCCCCCAATAGACCACCGAATGCTAAGGCTAAAATTTTAATAATAGAAATGCCAAAGAAACCCATTGTCCAAAACTTAACATCAATAATTGGTTCTAATACTGGCATAATACTATCCGTCAACATGTATCCCATAATCCCAACCAATAAGGCTATGACATAACGTAAAATTTTATATATCATTTTTTCACCTCCTTTCACATCGTACTCTTCTATTGTACATTAAAACGCTAAATAAATCATAAACTTCTGCACAATTTTTCACCAAATTAAAACAACTTGAATAAAAATAGTTATAAAACCATAAAATACTTGTCCTTAAGTACTGTCAACCAAATACCAAGTGCATAGCCTCTTGCACAGTCGTAACACCATGCACAGAAATTCCCTTTCGATTTGTTTTGACTTGTTTACTATTTCCGGCTGGCACTACAAATCGTGTAAATCCCATTTTAGCTGCCTCAGCAATCCGCTGTTCAATCCGAGGGATACTGCGAATATTACCAGTTAGCCCTACTTCACCAAGAATAACCATATCAGCCGGTACGGGGCGATTTTTTAAATTAGATACAATGGCTACTGCTACCGATAAATCACAAGCGGGTTCATTAACTTTAAGGCCACCAATAACATTTACATATACATCTTTATTACCTAAAGTCAAACCGCAACGTTTTTCTAACACCGCTAATAAAATAATCAGTCGATTTAAATCATAGCCTATGGAGGTACGTCGTGGCATACCAAAAGCGGTAGTAGCGACTAAACTCTGTACCTCTACTAAAATTGGTCGGATCCCTTCTAGATACGCCATGACAGCCGATCCAGTTTCTTCTTCAGTTCGCTCAGCTAATAACGTAGCTGATGGATTCACTAACTCTGCTAACCCTTCTTCTTCCATCACAAAGAGTCCAGATTCTGACGTAGAACCAAAACGATTCTTAATGCCTCGTAAAATACGAAACTGATAAGAACGTTCGCCTTCAAAATACAGTACCACATCTACCATATGTTCAAGCATACGAGGCCCCGCAATATTACCATCTTTGGTTACATGACCAATAATAATCACTGGCACGCCCTGCTCTTTTGCGAAACGAAGTAAACGAGCTGTACATTCTCTGACTTGACCTACACTACCTGGCGTAGAATCTAACGCATCTGTAAACATGGTCTGAATAGAATCAATAACAAGTAAAGCCGGTTTATGTTGTGATGCTTCCTGTAAAATAGAATCCAAATTTGTATCTGCCATAACCGCTAGCTGATTACCTTCAATCCCTAATCGCTCCGCACGTAACTTCAACTGCATCTGTGATTCTTCCCCTGATGCATAGAGGACTTTGCCAAAACGTTCGGCAATTCGCCCTGACACTTGGAGTAAAATCGTTGATTTGCCAATGCCTGGATCACCACCTAATAACATCAACGCACCTGGTACAATCCCACCCCCTAGGACTCTATCGATTTCATCATACCCTGTAGACATACGTGGCGAGTCTTCTGTTTTTATATCAGACAGCGCTACTGGTTTCGTCGCTGAACGATCAACAGGCGCATAAGCAGCAGTTCCTTTACTCGTCGTCGGGCGCACCACTTCTTCAACGAGGGTATTCCATTCACCACATTGTGGACATTTACCTAGCCATCGAGCTGATTCAGCACCACAATTATTACAAAAATAAACAGTTTTAACTTTAGCCATTATATAATCCTTCTAATTTTCAAAATTTTGAACTCATTAGATAAAAAAATCACGAACACCATCTAAATAGTATTCGTGATTTTAAGTGCAATATCCTGCAAACAGAGGAGAAAATTTATAGTTTCATGTAACTGACAATTATACATCAGCCATTAAAGTATAACCTTAAGTTATTATACCACCATCGTAATGTCACCATCTACTACTTTTGCCTTAATAACAGAACCTTCGTGAGCATCACCTTTCAAAATTAAATCAGAAATAGGATCTTCAATCAAGCGCTGAATAGCACGTTTTAAAGGCCTTGCCCCATAAGCAAAGTCAGAGCCTTCTTTAACTAATATATCAAGAGCTTCTGGCGTAACTTCTAAGGTTAATTCACGTTCAGCAAGACGTTTAGTCACATCTTTAAGTAAAATATTAACAATTTTACCTAAATCTTCGCTAGTTAATGGATGGAATACAACCATTTCATCAATACGATTCAAGAATTCAGGACGGAAGTGTTGTTTTACTGCTGCTAATGTATTTTTCTTAGCTTCTGCAAAGGTTTCTGCTTCATTTTTCTTAGCCTCGTCTTTATTCTTAGCAGCTAAGAAGCCCATAGTGGCACTATCTTCTTTCAAGAACTTCGAACCTAAATTACTTGTCATAATAATAACGGTATTACGGAAATCAACCGTACGCCCTTGATTATCTGTCAAACGACCATCATCTAATACTTGAAGTAAGATGTTGAAGAAATCTGGATGTGCTTTTTCTACTTCATCAAAGAGAATTACACTGTATGGTTTACGACGTACCGCATCCGTTAACTGACCGCCTTCATCATAACCAACATATCCTGGAGGCGCCCCAACTAAGCGAGATACAGTATGTTTTTCCATATATTCAGACATATCAAGTCGAATCATAGCATTTTCATCACCAAAGAGGTTAGCTGCTAAGGAGCGTGCCAATTCGGTTTTACCAACCCCTGTAGGCCCTAAGAATAAAAAGGAACCAATAGGACGTTTTGGATCTTTTAGTCCAGCCCGTGCCCGACGAACGGCTTTAGCTACAGCTACCACAGCTTCATCTTGACCAATAACACGCTGATGAAGTTCATCTTCTAAACGAAGTAGTCGTTGTGATTCTTCTTCGGCAATTTTAGCAACAGGAACTCCGCTCCATTCAGCAACAACGGCAGCAATATCATCTTCTGTAACAACGAGCTTTTCTTCGTCTTCTTTACTACGCTGCGCCTGTTTAGCTTCAATGTCTTCAGTCAATTGTTTTTCTTCATCACGAAGTTTCGCTGCTTCCTCAAAATTCTGACTGGTTACGGCTGCTTCTTTTTCTTTACGCACATCAGCTAATCGTTTTTCTAAATCTTTTACGTCTGGTGGCGCTGTAAAGACTTTCATACGTACTTTAGAAGCCGCTTCATCCATTACGTCAATCGCCTTATCTGGTAAGAAACGGTCAGAAATATAACGATTAGATAATTCAACGGCAGCTTTTAAAGCCGCATCCGTAATTTTAGCCTTATGAAATGCTTCATAGCGGTCACGCAAGCCTTTTAAAATTTCAAGGGCATCTTCTTCATTTGGTTCCCCTACCAAAACAGGTTGAAAACGACGTTCTAACGCTGCATCCTTTTCAATATGTTTCTTATACTCATCGAGTGTAGTCGCACCAATAACTTGGAACGTCCCTCGTGCTAATGCTGGTTTCAAAATATTCGCAGCATCCATAGCGCCTTCCGAAGCACCAGCACCAACTAATGTATGAATTTCATCAATAAAAATAATCATATCATCGTGTTTTTGAACTTCATCGATTGCCTTTTTAAGACGTTCTTCAAATTCACCACGATACTTAGCACCCGCTAACATAGCAGTTAAGCTTAACGAAATAATACGTTTATCCCGCAAAATTTCAGGCACATTTTGGTTTACAATTCGCTGTGCTAGCCCTTCTGCAATTGCCGTTTTACCAACCCCAGGTTCCCCAATAAGAACTGGGTTATTTTTAGTACGGCGACTCAAAATTTGGATAACACGGTTAATTTCTGTATCACGCCCAATAACAGGGTCAATCTTACCTTGTTTAGCCAATTCATTTAAATCAGTAGCAAAATCTTTCAAATCACCTAAATTACTATTCGCAGCATGGCCACCAGTAGCACCACCTACACTAGTACCATCACTACCACTCTGTTCCGATCCATAAATACTATTAATAGCTTTTACTACATCGGAACTGCGAATACCAAATTCGTGTAATACAGCAACAGCTACACCACCACCATCTTGTAAAATACCGAGCAATACATGTTCAGCACCTACATAATTATGTTGCATGCGGTTAGCAATCTCTACCGCCAACTGTATAACGCGTTTTGTCCGTGGTGTCATATATAATTCATTACCACGACTATTACCACGACCAACAGCTGCTAATACTGCATCCTCCGCCGCTTTATCTTCCAAACCTAAGGAATGCAAAGCTTTAGATGCTACACTATTAGATTCTTCCAATAAACCTAACAGCAAATGTTCAGTGCCCACATAATCGTGGCCAAATTCCTGCGCCTTTTTTTGCGCAATGCCAAGAGCACGTTGCGCACCATCTGTAAAACGTTCAAACATACAATCACCTCATATCTATATGATACATCGTAAAATTTATAAATTTATGTTAGTTTAATTTTATATATATTAACTTTATATATTAACTTTATATATTAACGAGCCAAGCGATCTCTCACAACTTTTGCTCGATAACTATCTCGTTCAGATGCTGTCATACTTTCCTTACCAGCATACTTACTTAAGAAATTAGGTCGTGTAGTGACCACTAATTCATTAAATACATCGGCTGAATGCTGTGGTAATACACCTAAATCCATACCTAACTGGACATCGCTAAGAAGACCTAACGCCTCTTCACCAGAAAGACGTCGAGCATACTGCAAGGTACCAAAAGCACGCCATACCCTGTCTTCAAAAGCTTCAAAATCACCATTTCGAATCGCTTCACGCGCTTTTACTTCTTCTTGCACCAATTTTTCAAGCACTTTCTGTAACTGAGTAATTGTATCTTCTTCACTAATTCCCATCGTTACTTGATTAGAGATTTGATAAATATTACCAAGTGCCTGTGATCCTTCGCCATATAAACCACGCACGGAGTAACCTAATTGTGTAATACTACGAATAAGTCGATTAATACGACCCGTCATGGCTAAGGCTGGCAAGTGAAGCATCGCCGAAGCACGCATCCCTGTGCCTACATTAGTAGGACAAGCGGTTAAATAGCCATAACGTTCATTAAACGCATAATCACATTTACTTTCAATCGCATCATCAATTTTCAGCGCGTGTTCTAGTGCTTCTTGCAGATGAAGACCCGCTTCCATCGTCTGAATTCGGATATGATCTTCTTCGTTAACCATAATGGCTACAGAAGCATCATCAGCGACTACTAAACTGCGATAAGGTAACTTTTGGCCCATTTGTGGACTCATCAAATGCTTTTCCACTAAAATTTCACGTTCTGTGTCCGATAATTTATCTAAACTAATGTTGGAGTACTCACGACCGTCGGCGGCTTTTAAAGTGCCTAACACACCGCGCATCCGGCTTTCAACATCTTTCAAAGACGCTTCGTGATTCCGATTAGTAAATTGCAAGCTCTTAAAATTACGTGCTAATCGAATACGACTAGATAGTACAATATGAGAATGTATATCACCGATAGGATCTGTACTACGTAGCCAGCTACTTAAAGGTTCATCTAAAATTTTGTCTAACATAGTCACACCCCCTATTGATTATCCTTATGTATCGATTCTTCTAATACTTTAATTTCATCTCGCAACCGAACAGCTTCCTCAAACTGTTCTGCTTTTACAGCTTTATCTAATTCTTGGCGCAAACGCTTAATTTGATGTTTCGTTTTAAAAACACCTGTTCCTCGACTTGGTACACGCCCTTCATAGGACAAAGACCCTTGCAAACGTTTTACCAATGGTGCAATTTGCGCTTCAAAAGTATCGTAACAGTGGTCACAACCAAACTTACCTGTTTGATTAAATTCACTAAATGTCATGCCACATTGACTACAACGTGTTTCTTGCCGTGGATTTAATAGACTATCTGGATACAAAGTATTTGTAAAGAAATCATTAGTAAAAAAATCATTATCTAACAGCGATGGACCAAAATTCATAAAACCTTGGCTACCAAACCCATCATTTGGTTGCTTAGCTGCACAAACATTACATAAATGACGTTCAGTTTTTTTACCATTTACAACTCGTGTCATATGTACGGTTGCTTCATTTTGTTTACAATTATCACATAACATAACCCTTATCCCTCCTTCACCATAGCTACCACTTGTTCAAATAAGCGGCGTACTTTGTGCTCTCGAGTCTTACGTTCAGGCTCTTCCATCAATATTGCAAAGGCTTCATGTAAAAGTGCAGCCTCTCGTTTACGTAACAACTTTTGTTGCATTAATTCAAATAGAGAATTATCTATCATGCCCATAGTTAATGGTTTATCACTTGATTCAGTAGTTTGTTGCTGTTTTGGTGCTTCCAATAATGCTTTAACAGGAATCCGTGTAATACTAATAAAACCACCAAGGCCTCGACGAGACTCTACAATAAAACCGCGATCATTAGAAAACCGTGTACTTAGAACATAACTAATCTGTGACGGTGCACAATTGAGTTCATCAGCTAATTCATTACGACGTAACACAATACCTTCTTCTTTAGCTTGTTCTTCTAGTAACTTTGCTAAAATAAATTTTTCAATACGATCCGCTAGAATACCCATATGTCATCTCTCCAAACTGTTTATATATTATTACTATATCTTTCATAGATTACCTTCATTCTTTGTTCAACTTCGGTTATAGTCATTTGTCATTATTTGACTTTCTACTCTTTTGACTTTTTGTTCTTTTAACCTTGACTATATAATAATTGACTTTTTGACTTTTGTCAATAGAAAAGGTCAAATTTTTATAAAATTTTTGACTTTTTATTTTTTTGACTTTTTAAATATCATAACTATTACCTAATATACTTAAAACCTATTAATCATTTACACACTAAAAAAGCGCTCCGAAGAGCGCTTTTTGGTAGCTTATCATTAAGCTGTTGTAATTTTTATCAGTAATGCTTCTACTTAGAAGCAAAGGGTATTATTAACACTTGCCTAAGCCTGTGTTAGTATTGAATTATTGTTGACGATTACCCAAGCGAGCATCCACGAACAATTGGCTTGCACGGCTATCACCAGCAAATGTAAATTCATCAACTAAATCACGAGCACTAGCTTCTTCTTCAACCTGTTCAGTAATAAACCAGTTTAAGAAGTTAACTGTTGCATAGTCTTTTTCTTCAGTAGCTAATGCATACAAATCATTAATTTTACCAGTAATAACTTGTTCATGATTATAAACCATTTCAGCTACTTTCAATGGATCAGAGACTTCAACAGCCTGTGCTTTAATATCACCCAATGTAGTCGTAGCATTACGGCTTTCTAAATAATCAATAATTTTAAAAGCATGATCCATTTCTTCTTGGTATTGTAAACGTAACCATGCTGATAAACCTTTAAAACGAGCATCAGCCATTGCCAAAGACAATGCTAAATATAAGTATGCGGAATTAAATTCAAAAATAACCTGTTCATTTAATGCTTTTGCGATATTCTTATTCATAAAAATGTCACCTCAAACCTTTCCTATTATATAATTTTAATATTAAAAACTTAATTAAATAAAGTTATAACTAAAGTTACTAACCTTAATTGATTCTCTGTAAGTACTTATTATTGCTTACATATTCATTATAACACATCGATAATTATAAATCTAGTCTCAATTTTCAATTTTAAATTTAATTGATAATTTGAGATTGTTTATCATTTATCATCTTCTCTCTATTTAATTCTTTTCACTAACGCTTTCCTTATGGTTACTATATTCTTGTAAGATTAAAATAACATGAAACTATAGTGAAGAAAAGGATTGATTTATAATAAATCAATCCTTTTTCCGATATTTATTCTCAATTTATTTTTTACTCTCTATTAATTTCTAAAATAGAGTGCAATAATTTTCTGGCATACTCACTCCTAACTTCACTAATCATTTCAACAGGTATGATTTCTGCTACCTGCCCCTTGTTAAGAAATAATACACGATCGCACATATACGTAACTGATGGTAAATCATGTGTAATAAATATATAGGTAAAATTATATATCGCTTTAACTTTCATCAACAAATCCATAATTTGAACTTGTGTATGAGCATCTAAAGAACTAATGGCTTCATCAAACAGAATAAGTTCTGGTTTCACTGCAATAGCCCGTGCAATACATACACGTTGTAATTGCCCTCCAGATAACTGATGAGGATACCGATTAATAAAATCAGCAGACAATCCTACTAATTCTAATAATTCAATAGTCTCTTTATCAAAATCTAATTTAACCTGAGTACGTCGCTGTAAGACTACTAGGGATTCTTTAATAATATCACGAACTGTAAAACGACTATTCACCGATGTTGTGTAATCTTGAAATACAACCGACAAAATTCCTGGTTCTATTTTTTCTTTACCATATAATACGGTATCACTCAGAGTAACAGTCCCTTTATAGGGTGTTAACAACCCACATATAACTTTACCAATCGTACTCTTACCACTACCTGATTCGCCAAGAATCCCCAAACATTCTCCTTGTTTTACAGAAAACGTTATATTATGTAAAATCGTTTGATATTCCTTTTTAAAAATTAACTTGCTATGAGGTTTTGGAAAACGTATGACTAGATTATCTACAGTTAACATGTAGCCTCCCTTCCCACCATTTCCGGCCATAAGGATGTATTCTGTTCCCTATTACGCTGCCCCTTACCAACTCCGGTGACAGTCTCTGCTACCTGATTGTTATACAACATTTGTCGATATCGATTGGCAACAGCTAACTTCTGTTCAATTAACATCTTCGTATAGGCATCTTTAGGACTTGTCAAAATATCTTTGAATGTGCCATAATCAGCCACTTGTCCGTTATTCAATACCATAATTTCATCAGCCAAATGAGAAATCACGCTAATATCATGCGTAATAAAAATCATAGCTACCTCTTTAGATTCTTTAATTGTCTTAAACTCTTTAATAATTTCATACTGTGTAATGCTGTCAATAGCGGTAGTTGGTTCATCACAAATTAAAATTTCTGGCTTCATAGCCATAGCAATGCCAATCATAATACGTTGTAACATACCACCACTTAATTGATGCGGAAATTTATTAAGTACATCCTCTGGCTCTCGAATATGCATTTTTTTAAGTATCGCCACAGCATTAGCCTGCCATTCGCTTTTGGGAAACAGAGCATGTGTTTCAAACGTTTCAAACATCTGATTTCCTATTTTATAAAGAGGATCAAAACAAGTCATAGGATTTTGCATAATCATACCAATCTCTAATCCCCGCAAAGGCCTTAACTCCAATGGCGACATAGTTAGTAAATTTTTTCCCTTAAACAAGGCCTCACCGGAGACAGTAAAATCTCGGCTCAAAATTCCTAAAATGGCCTTAGCCGTCATGCTTTTCCCGCTACCAGACTCTCCTAAAATCCCTAAACAGGAGCCTGCTTCTAATGAAAAAGATACATTATTTAAAATTTGTTTTTCACGCACTTTATTATGATGTACAAGGGATAAATTATTGACCACTAATAAGCTCATTCCTGCACCTCCTTCGGATCAAGCGCGTCTCGAATAGCATCGCCTAATAGATTAAACGCCGATACTAATACTACAATCGCAATCCCCGGTACTAACATTTGGATAGGATTCACTGTTAATACATTTTTTGCCTCATTAAGCATCGCCCCCCACTCAGGTAAAGGAGCCTGTATACCAAGGCCCAAAAAAGACAATGTCGAAATATTGATAATGGTCCATCCTACATCGAGACTCGCAAGCACGGCCATTTCAGAACTAATACTTGGTAATAAATGACGAATCATAATAAAACGTTCCGTACTTCCAATACAACGAGAATACAGAATAAAATTTTTATCCCGATATTTCATAACATTTGTCCGAATCATGCGTGCATACCAAGCCCATTTAATAAGAACATTGGCAATAATAATATTTTGTACATCCACACCTAATAGGGCAATAACGGCAAATATCATAATCTGACTTGGAAACGATAACATCATATCAACAACACGCATAATGACTTCATCAATAATACCTCTGAAATAACCAGATAATAATCCCATAACGGCACCTAAACCAATCGTAGCTAACATCGTTAATACCGATAAAAATAACGTAGGCCGAATCCCATATATTAGTCGAGAAAAAATATCACGGCCTAAATGGTCGGTGCCAAACCAGTGCTCTGCACTATAAGGCGCAAACTTCATCAAAATATTGCTTTCATAGGGATCATAAGGCGCAATCCAAGGTGCCAAAATTCCCGCTAACGCTATGAATAGAATAAACGAACTTAAACCAACTACCATATTATTCTTTAACAATAAACGAATCATTGAGCACGCTCCTCTCTAAGTCGCGGGTCAACAATGTATTGAATAATATCAAACAATAAATTAAATATAACAAATAAGAATCCCACAAATAATACATAGGTTTGAATGATTGGATAATCACGATTAAAAATTGAACTAATGCAAAGTTGCCCCAGCCCTGGCCAAGCAAATACATTCTCCACCACAATAGTCCCAGCGATCAACTGCGGAATACTCATACCAATGGCTATAATACAAGTATGTAATGAGTTTTTTAAAATATGTTTCGTCAAGATTGTTCGTTGACGAATACCTCTCACTGTTGCATATGTAACATAATCCTCTTTCATATTCTCAAGCATATTGTTACGAATTAAGCGAATATATGTAGAAATGTAAGTTAACGATACTGTAAAAGCTGGTAAAATCAAATGTTGCCAAGATTCACTGCCACTAGTAGGCAATAAATCTAATTTGATGCTAATAACCCAAATGAGTAATAAACCAATCCAATATGCCGGCATAGACGTTGTTAAAAACACCAGAGCGCGCATAATTTTATCAAACCACCCACCCTTATACACGGCACAAAAGAATCCAATAGGTATACTTAATCCCACTACAAAAACAAGGGATGTAAGCGCTAATAACAAGGTGGCTGGCAAGCATCGTTGAAACTCCCCTAATACGGTGCGTGCTGGATTAATATAACTGACACCAAAATCTAATTGCAAGCAGGCAATTACCCAGTTCATATAACGAATTAAATATGGTTGATCAAGGCCTAATTCAGCTCGTACTTGCGCTATCGCCTCAGGCGTCACAACTGGTGTTTGACGAATACGCAATGCTACTTCCGCCGGATCTGATGGAATTAAATTAATAAAAACAAAACATACAAAAGAAATGGCTAATAGTAAAGGAATAGCCGTCAATGTACGTTTTATAATATACGCCCTCATGGCACTGCCTCCCTAAATCAAAAAGAGGCTATTGTAGTCACTCCTACAACAGCCTCAATAACTACAACTAGTTACCACCTATAGTCTGCACAAACAAACTCACCACTGATTTCTTTATTTCAACGTTATGTCCTTAAATGGCACTTCATATAGAGTTGGTGTAAAATGCAAACCTTCTACCCGATTATTGTAGATAGCTTTGTTATTTTCATAGGTCAATGGAATATACACAGCATCTTCATGTAAACGAGTCAATACAAATTTATATAAGTCTTGACGTTCAGTTTCATTCGTAGATGTTAAAATCTTAGTAATTGCTTCATCAATTTCAGCTTTATCTGCTAAACCTTGTTGTGCTGCATAATCGCCATATACAGGCTTACGCATACCAGATAAAGAGGACTGTGGATCATATGGCAAGCCCCACGAAATATTAAATACCATATCAAAATTACCAGACTTCATATTATCGCGATAGGACTGCTCTTCTTCACCTTTAATGTGAAGTATAATGCCTAATTTCTTGTATTCAGCTTGTAAAAATTCAGAAATAGCTTTTTCAGTTACACTATCACTGTTATATAGCAAATTAAGTTCTAATGGCGTTCCTTCTTTTGTCAAAATACCATCAGCCCCTAGCACATAGCCAGCAGAGGTCAACATTGATTTAGCTGTTTCAACATTATACTCATAAGGTTTTAACCCTACGTTGGCATAAGGCACTGTTGATGCATATAATGTATCGGCTGGTTTTTCAATACCATAAAACACACCTTCTGAAATAGCCTCTTTATTGGTCGCATGTTGTAACGCTTGACGAACTAATTTATCACTTAAATGAGCTTTTGTTGTATTTAATACAATCTCGCGCGTAGACATAGGTTCAGATAAGGCGACCTTAAAGCCTTTTTGATCTTTAAATTTACGAATTGCATCAGCATCTACCATATTTTTACCGAATATTAAATCAACTTCCCCTTTCTCAAGGGCCAAAATACGGGTCTGATTATCTGGAATCACCTTAACTAAAATTGTTTTAACCTTTGGCTTTTCCCCCCAGTATAATTCATTAGCTTCAAAAATAGCGTATTTATCCGTCACCACTTCTTTTAATTTATACGGCCCACTGCCAATATATTCAGTAACCCCATCCTTAGTACTCCCGTTTTTCATTGCTTTTGGTGAAATCATAGCAAATGGACGTGTTACGCCTAGTTCAGTTAATAATGGATAATACGGTTTTGTAAGATGAATTACAAATGTTAAATCATCAGTAGCTTCATAATTGTCGATTAAACTCATTGATTCTAGCCATGTATGACGAGATTTATTTTCAAAAATAGCATCAAAATTAGCCTTAATCGCATGCGCATCTAACACTTCGCCATCACTAAATTTTACATTTGGACGGATTTTAAAAGTATACGTTTGGCCATCTTCACTAATTGTCCAACTTTCAGCTAATGCAGGCGCATAACCTGTATCCGTAATCTCTACTAATGTATCATACAGCATTTCTTGGGCATACATTTCCCCCGCATATAAATGGGGATTTAAATCACGCACATCGCGAAAATTAACAAACGTAAGCTGATCACTGTTTGCACTTTGGCTTGCTTGATTGCCGGCCGTTCCTGCACAACCTAAAATACCAAACGCACTTACTGTTAATAAGGCGGCACATACAAGTCGTTTTAATCTCATAGTACAACTCCTCAACGTTTCTACCAAATACACTACTACCACAAACCGAAACAACATATTTTGATAATAATTCACATTTATATCTATTGTCAATAACACTTTGTACACTAAATCGACCGTATGTAATAACTTATTTTTAATTTTATTTTTTTCGATATCAATACGATTATTCCCATAATTTAGGTATGTAAAACTAACATCAACAAAGAAATATAATTAATATGCTACTTTTCCCACAAATCATTATATTGATAATATCTATCAATTACCAAATTCTTAAATATACTCTCAATCAAAAAAGAGAGACTATTTCCAGTCCCTCTTATCAAAAATTCAAATAACTATTTCAATATTATTTGATAGGTAATTCTGTTTTAATGAGCACCTTTCAAATTTAATAAAATTACTCCTACAACGATAAGTGCAATACCGACTATCCCCGTCATAGATAACTCTTCCTTCCAAATATATACTCCAATAAAAGCTGTCAGTGCGGTACCAATGCCAGACCAAATAGCATACGCAATACTAAGCGGTATTAAATTCAACGCCTTTGAAAGAACAAAAAAGGAAGATCCCATGCCTACCACAAAGACAAGTGATGGTATTAACTTCGTAAACCCCACCGACAACTTTAACATCGATGTGGAAAAAATCTCTAATACAATAGCGGTTCCTAATAAAATATATCCAAACATAATACACCCTCCTAGATAATAATTTCAATGTATGGAACAAACTAATCTTCAAGTTGTGAAATTGTGACTTTATCTACACCTTCTCTAAAGGCCATAATAAATTGATGCATACCTTCTAATAAAACAGCTATATTATCTTCACCCATAACGGTCAACGCATGAGTCTCAACAGCTTGCAGCTCTTTCATAAGAGGACGAAATTTTTCTTGTCCAGCCCTTGTTAATCCCATACATTTCTCGCGATTATCATTATTTATGTGCATATAATAAATTAATCCATCTTGGATTAACTGCTTACATATTGTTGATATTGTTTGTTTAGGTATAGCCCAATCATCACATATCTGACTTTGCGTACCATACGGTTGATAAAATAAAGTTACTATAATAGCTAATTTATTATAACTAATCCCTTTCGATTTAGCCCATGCAGCATAGAGTTCAGCAATCTGACCAAAGTAACGCCCCATAGCTGTGATTTGTTCTTTTTGTAAACAATCCATATAATAACACACTCCCCTTCTTTACTATTACTTTTTAAGCGATTTTCTCTAATCCCAATTCGGACTATATCCCTTACTATGAATACAACAAATATCAAAGTTCTTAACAAAAATATAGTCCTAATTCGTACCATTAACACATCTATAATAGTATGAATTAGGACTATTGTCAAGAATTCTAATCAAATTCTTTATACCTTTTACTATTTATTCTATTTATCTTCAACTTCCCTACGTTTATTACATCTCCAAATACTTCTATACCACACGCACTAATAATTTTACGTTTTATTAAACTTTACAGATAGATGATTCGCAATCTTCACCAATAAAAGCATAACCGGTACTTCTACTAATACACCCACTACAGTTGCTAAAGTTGCTCCTGATGATAATCCAAAAAGAGCTATAGCAACTGCTACCGACAATTCAAAAAAATTAGAGGCCCCTATCATTGAACAAGGTGCAGCCATTGAGTACGGAAGTTTTAAATAATAAGCAATTGCAAAAGTAATTCCAAAAATAAAAAACACTTGTACAATAAGTGGAATAGCAATTAAAACAATATCTAATGGTTGTGCCAAAATCTTATCTCCTTGGAATGTGAAAATCATAATAAGAGTTAATAGTAACCCTACCATTGTATAGGGATCAAATCGCGGGATGAAATGATTCACCAAAAACGCTTCACCATATTTTTTTATAATAAATCGTCTTGTAATAATGTATAAGCACTATCCCCCTTTGTTAATTTACTCCATACAAATTAATACCCAAATTGTTAGATTTTTTTCAAAAAATGAAATGCCCTCTGACTTCATAATAGCCTCCTACTAAAATTCTGATCTTACGCTCAAATCAAAATATTTTGATTTGAAATTTATTTTTTAGTCACCCCAAAAAAGGGTGACTAAAATTTATAGAATATTTGTTGCAGCCAATAAGACTTCAACCGCTTTCTGACGCCCTTCTGGCGAAATATGATAAAATGTCCATTTGCCTTCCGGTCTACCAATCACAATACCTGACTCACAGAGGATTTTCATATGATAAGATAGACCAGATTGCGTTAAATCAAGCTGCTCTAATAACACACAAGAACATTCTTCGCCATGTTGTAAAAGAGCTAAAATAGCTAACCGTTTTTCATCAGATAAAGCCTTAAATATTTTAGCATTAGCTTTATGATTCAAATGCTCATTTGCTAACATATGAGTTCATCCTTCCATCAAATCAAACATTATTGATTTGATGTTATCATACACCTTTACATTTGATTTGTCAATTATACTAATTAACAACAATTTCTCAATACATCATTAGGTCTAAGATCATATCACCATTTAAGGTTTAATAACCTTATACCGTGCCCAAATAGCGCCACCTGTTTGCGCTGAAACATCAATCAATTCAAATCGTTGCGGCGTGTCTGTAGCAAGCCCTTCTGGCGCTGCAAATAATGCCGGTGTTTTCATAGAACCGTCAGCTGACGCTGCAATAACTACACTCACTTCATCACAAAGACCGGCTTGTATGAATGACCAATTGACGATACCGCCACCACCTAACATAAGCCGTTTCACACCAAATAATTTACATAACTTATCCATCGCCAGCGCATAATCAAGTTCTGTATCGCCAGCAATAATGTACGGAATATTCTTAGACCGTAAAAATGCTTTATACGCATTACTTGCCTTTCCCGTCAATACTTCAATAACCTGAGCCCGTGTTGTCTCATAGATAACTGTACTACTTTCCCAACCTAACCGGCCAGAAGTATCAATTGAAACATAATATAAAGGCTCATTTTTAGGTACAACAAAATCACCGGCTGGTACGAGTGGTGCTGACTCATCTAACACCGGCTCTTTATAAAATGTAAAATTATCATCCGTTGTCACTCGCCCTGAAATCCAACCATCCATTTCATAATAAGGCTTTTCTCCAAAGGCAATATCATAAAATACATCCCCTGCTTTTGTGCCTTCTGGTGTATCAAAAAAATTCCCCATAATCTTACCATCTAACGATGTCACCATGTGACAAAAAATATACGGCCGTTCCATAAGTAACCTCCTCTAATTGTCAATTTATTATATATTCAGCATACCCTATGGAGTTAACTTCAAGTCAAGCACTTATTGTAATTAAATACTCCTAAAACAACCTTAATTACTATTAGTCATAACACCTAACAATTAGTGAATGACTATTAACAAAAAGTATTATCTTATATCTTCATTTTTTGATATGCTAAATATGACAAAAACATGAAATATAACAAACTGTTAAAATTATGAGCTTAATCTTTTATCGGTTTAGTTTAATTCAGTCTCTAATATTTCTGCCTTAGTCAAATTTATATGTAATGAAGTGTTTAGTGTTTTTTGTGTTTTATTAGGAGAGTGATAGTATGAAAAAATTCATGCGCATACTAACAGTGTTATTTATCCCTTTATTTATGGCCACTTTGTACAATCCAGTGGATGCTAGCTGGCTCAGTAAAACATTGGACAAACTCGATCGTGCCTTAGGTATACCAGCCGGTACTACAACAACCTCCGATGGTACGATGAAAGCTTCTCAACGTGGTGAACGTTGGATTGAAGTGTCTTCGAATAAATACTATACAACCTATGTAGACCGCCGTAGCTTAGAAGCTAGCGGACAAGCACAAAATCGTGTAGTGAGGGCCCATGTAATGCATGTATTTACACCATTAGGTTCTCAATGGATTGGCAATACAAGTGGTGGCAATGTAAAGCCAGATGTGATTACTGTTTCTATCAGTAATTATCCTGAAAAGTACACTACTACAAATTTAGATGGTTTTTCTAAGAAATATTATGATGTGCATGGCAATTTAATTTATGATGGTTGGTTAAATGACACTGATGATTACATTAGATATACTCCTATGTCTGAGCAAGAACAAATCAAAGATACACTCTTTGCTATGTTCGGTTGGAATTACTAACAGATTATCGTACTCATATAATTAAAAATCTTATAAACACCAAAAGGACTGAATCACTATGGCTATTCAGTCCTTTTTACAATTTAATTCAAATTTAAATTTACTGCGTTATTTCTTTTTCAAGCATTTCACGAAGCACTTTTTCAAATTCTTCTACTGGCAAAGCCCCAGGTAATGCAACTTGATCATTCACAACAAAGAATGGCACTGCTTGAATACCATAACGAGCTGCTAAGGCTTCTTCTTCACGCACCTCATTACTATATGCATCAGATGCTAATACCGTACGAGCTTCTGATTCTGATAGACCAACTTGTTTAACAATATCTAGTAAAACACTATGGTCAGCTAGTGGTTTACTTTCTGTAAAATATGCTGCATATAATCGTTCGGTCAAAGTATCTGATAATTCATAACTTTTTGTCTGAGCCCATTTTGTTAAACGATGCGCATCAAAAGTATTGGTAGATTGTGCTTTGTCATATTTAAAATCAAGACCAATGGCCTGCCCCATCAAATTAATGCCATTTATTTTATCTTCAGCCACTTCACGTGATAAACCATACTTTTGAGCAAATCGTTCAACTGTTGTAGTATTACAAACAGTGGGTGCTGTGGGATCCAGTTCAAACGCTTTCATAATGACTGTAATATTAAGATCTTTTTCAGCCTTAATCTTTTGAATAGCAGCTTCTAAATGATTACGCCCAATATAACAAAAAGGGCAGGCATAATCTGACCAATATATAATTTCCATAAAGTTCCTTTCTACTATTAATAAACAATGATTCCAATATTAGTTATTATAAAATAACTATACGAGTCACAACATTATCATCGTGTATAAATCTAATGCCCACTATATAATCTGTATAATATTTAAACACTCCGTAAAACCATTTATTTTCTTGAACTAAATCAGGTCTACCATATAAAGAATATACTTTTTCTAAACTATCTCCTACAGCTACACCTCTCGCAGTAGTAGCATCACGATTTGTAATCTCAATAGTTTGAATTTCTTCGCTATGTAAAAAAGGATAAAAATAAATACCACCATATGCAACAGACACTATATAACCACCACTATATTCTATGGCCGTTGGCTTGCCTAAACTTTGTTGAATATCTGCAAAACTAGCCCCTCGCGATATACCAACAACCATCAAATCCTCCTTTGGTAGAAACTTTCCATATGGACGCCCTTTAGGAGCATTATCATATTTCCCCTTCATATTTGCTAATGCACTTTTCATTTTACTCTTATTTTGTGTAACCCCATTATTAGTAGCAGCTTGTACAGCGCTAGAATTTACTGGTTCTACATTAGTTATATCTAACTGCAAAGTACCTAATATTCCTAAACTAGCCACTACAGCAAATACTTTAAATGCTTTTTTCATCGTTAACACTCCTCCCCCTTAACAAAGTATTATTACCAACTATCAATCGACCATTTATTGTACTATATTCAACAAATAAACTAAAATTCCTTTAATTATAATTTCTTTAATTACACATAATATAATAAATACACTCATATCCTAAACAAGAAATCTAGTAGGTTAATTTATTCTTAAAGCTTCTTAATTAACAAAGAGGCTCTTGAATATCCTAAGATTTCAAGAGCCTAAATTACATTTTCTTTTTAGATAAGTTTAATTTAGAATACATTATTTACTTTTAGATTACATTATTTACTTTTAGATTATATTATTTATTTTTCAAATTTATTCACTACGCCATTTTAAAAGCAGGGCTGAATTAATGATTACTAAAACAGAACCTGCATTATGTACTAAAGCGCCAGTTACAGGATTTAAAATTCCTGGAAATGACAACCCAATGGCTGTAAAATTCAAAATCATAGCAAAAGCTAAGTTCCATTTAATAGTACTCATCATACGTTTTGACAGAGCAATTAAATGGGGTAATTCTTTCACTTCATCATCTACTAGCGCAATATCAGCTGCTTCAACTGCAATATCGCTACCAACACCGCCCATAGCAATTCCTACATTAGCTTTTTTAAGCGCTGGCGCATCATTAATTCCATCACCAATCATAACTAGAGATTGATTCATTTGTTGATATTGTTCCATATAATTTAATTTATCTTCAGGTAAGCAGTTTGCTTTAATTTCACGAATTCCTAACTGACTGCCAATCGAATAGGCTGAATTTTCATTATCACCCGTCAATAAAATGCTCTGTATCCCTAATTGATGGAGTCGCTCAATCATAGCGACACTTTCAGGCCGTACTGTATCAGCTAATGCAATATAACCAACTAATGTATCAGCCATAGCTACATATACAATGGTGCTTCCTTTAGATAAATACACGGATACTGTATCTAATATAGCTTCACTAATAGCAATGCCATTTTCAGACATTAAACGCTCATTCCCAACTAACATATATTGATTATCTACTACGCCTAATACACCACGGCCAGGTAACATTTTAAACTCTTTACAAGGCAGTAAAGGTGTTTCAAATGTATCTTTATACGATGCAACTATTGCCTTACCTAACGGATGTTCTGACATAGTTTCCAAACTAGCAGCTAATTGAAAAATGGTCTGCTTTAAATCGTTCATCTGTACAGTTAATGTCTTAGCAGTTACTACTTTATTGGGAACAACTTCCACAGCCACCACCTTAGGTACACCATATGTCAAAGTACCAGTTTTATCAAATGAAACTTTAGTAACCGAAGCCAAGCGTTCAAGCGCATCACCTTCACGCACCAAAAATCCATGCTTAGTCGCATTGCCTATAGCGGCCATAATGGCCGTTGGTGTAGCCAATACTAATGCGCAAGGACAAAATACAACAAGAATTGTAACAGCTCTCAAAATTTCTCCAGTCACTAGCCAAGTACCGATTGCCGATAGTAAAGCAATAACTACAACCCATGTAGCCCAACGATCAGCCAAACCTACAATGTTAGCCTTTCCAGCATCAGCCGATTGAACCAAACGTATCATGCGCTGAATCGAGCTATCCGCCCCTACTTTAGTCGCTCTCATATCAAAGGCTCCAAACTGATTAACAGTACCGCTAGCGACTACATCACCTACTGTTTTATCAATAGGCAATGACTCACCAGTAAGAACAGCTTGATTAATTGACGTTTCACCAGCAATAATTTCACCATCAACAGGAACGGTTTCGCCTGGTAATACACGAAGTATATCGCCAATATCGACAGTTTCAGCCGCCACTAATTGTTCACCACTGGGCGTAATAATTCGTGCTGCTTGTGGTGTAAGATTGACTAATTTTTCAATGCCAGCCCTAGCCTTAGCTACTGTAATTTCTTCCAATAAAGCACCGATTTGCATGATAAACGCCACTTCAGCTGCTGCAAATATTTCACCTGTTGCCACCGCCGCTATCAAAGCTAACGAAACAAGTACATCCGCTTTAATATCAAATTCTGTTACTAATCCTATAATTGCTTCTAAAATAATAGGTAAACCACATAAAATAATGGCTACCCAGGCTATATCAAATGAAAACAACTGAATATTCAATAAACTAGCCAAGACCGCAATTCCAGAAACGATTAAAAATAGTATATCTTTTTTAATGCCACCTAGCTCTAATATATATTCAATTCTATTAAATAACGTGTTTTCTAATTTACGAATGGCCGCTTCCATACATTTTCCTCCAAAATTCCCTTTACCCAGATTCACTCAATATATGACCAATCATTCATATATAAAATTCCAATATACCCATAGGGGTATATCTATATAAGCATTATATACCTATAGGGGTATAGGTTGTCAAGATAGATAAATAAAAAAGACGAAGTATACCAACGGCCTCTTCGTCTACCTTCATCTTTACATTTCACACGTTACTGCATATTCGCAAATCGTTCGACTGCTTTTGTAAATTTATCTAAAGTCTTATCCACATCACCATGCTCTAAGCCATCACGAACACAGTGCCGAATATGGCCTTCTAAAATAACTTGACCTACCCGATTTAAGGCTGACTTTGCTGCATTAATTTGAGATAAAATATCTTCACATGGCACATCTTCATCAACCATTCTATCAATCGCTTGTACTTGTCCGATAATCTTCTTTAAGCGACGATGTAAATTATCTGCATCCATACACTGTTTCATAAACATCCTCCATTTACCCTATTATGTTTAATGATACCTTTCACAGCACATAATGTCAATAAAAAGGCCTGTTTTAACGCCATATATGAAAATCCCTCATCATTAACAAACCTTTCGTTATATATAAAAATATCGCAGTATATGAACTTAGTCATCGTACTGCGATATTCTCTGCATTTCATTATTGAATTGGTTTGTATAGCTCTCACTAAATTGCATTTTAAAAGCTACCTCGCTGCTTACACTCACTATTATTTGAAATCATATACCAAATTATAGTGCTTTGTACCAGTCTTCAATCAATTGGTTAATTAAAATAAGAATTGCCATCATAATAAAAACTCCCTTTCTCAAAATCTAATTTCACTAGATTCTATAGATTATTTTTTATGTATGATGTTATTCTAAACTATAAAGTAGCTTTACAGTCAATAGCTTTTTTGATGAATTCCTATGAAATTTATATGAACTTTGTAAAAATACATTTGTCTTTTAATTTAGGAATTTTTACTATCTAATTTAAGCATTATAAACTAAATATTATCTCTATTCAACACGTTTTACAGGTACTTGTAACATAGAAAATACTTCATCATGTAATTCTTCATCAAAAGTAGTATCTAAGAAACAGGCGTCTACTACATCACCACATACCTCGTACCCTTCCTTTTCGATCCATCCTAACAAACGGTTCAACACGGTCACATCATTAGGACGACCTCGCTTGTACTGACATACATATGTCCCTTCTGGCAAAGTAACTAAGGTTGATTCAAAACCGGTTGATTCAATTGGAATTCGAATATAACAACCCCCATCTTTAAGTGGTTTCTCAGTGAGCAATGACTCTTTTTTCAAAATCGTACCAAAGCTATAAGCTGGCAAAAATTCATGACTATATAAATCGCGCCACAACCCCATAGCTGTCAGATGAATATTTTGACGGTCAATGTCACCCGTTTCACTTGCTTGAAAGGGATGAAAAATAATACTTCGCGGTTTATAATGTCGTATAAATGGTGTTTCTTGTGGTTGTGAAACCGCAATCACCGCTTCTTTATACATATATAGACGCTGTTGTAAAGCGAGTCGCTTACGTCCAAGCTCCTGCAATTCCCGCTCAATCTTACCTTCTTGTTCTACTAATAATTGTAATTCCGCTTCAGGATTTCGTTGACTAATATGTTTTTGTATATCTTTTAGACTAACACCTAAGGATTTCAAAAAACAAATTTCACGGAGAAGTGGAATTTGAATACGGCTATAATAGCGATAGCCATTATCGGCCACATATACAGGAGAAAATAGCCTTATAGAATCATAATATAGTAAAGTGGGTCTAGTTAAACCATGCAACTTTGCCATATCACTTATGCTGATTAAATTTTCATGCATACAAGGCCTCCTATATTATAACAACTAACAATCATTTGAATATTATTTGAATATTATTTGGATATTATCTAATCATTATCTAGGTGTATTTAGGATTTATTTAAATATACTTAAAATATTACCTAATATAACCTGACTTTTATTAAATCTATTATATCATACGCCTATATCATACGCCCTATATAGAATATCTCCATATAATAGTTTATCTATCAAATGCCAATAGATACAAAGAACTCGAATTCACTACGGAACTCGAGTTCTTTACTTATATTATTGACTAGGCTTGTTTCATAGCTACCAATAACTGGCGCAATTCTTCTACTTGGCTCTGTAAGTCAGAGATCTTAGCATCACTTTGTGCTTTTACATCTGCTAACTTAACCTCATATTCTTTGCTTGTTTGTGCTTTGATATGTTCAGCCAACGTTTCAGCGCCATCACCAGAACCAATACGGAACGTAGCTCCCATATTCGCCATAGTTTTACCACCTTCGCCATAAGATAGACCCAAAGTATATTGTTGATCACTATTTGGCGTATATGCATAACCAAGAGCTACCGCTTGTTTATTTTCATACACACCAACACCAGCCATAATTTGACCTTTTTCACCACCAATGTAAGGAAGTGGGTTAAGAGCCGCGAGAGCTGCTGTCATAGAACCTACATTATTACTGTGGTTTTTAGCATCACTACGAACACTTTCTAACTGCCCCATATTAGCCGCATCACTAGCTAAGACACCATTGCCAACATTTTGAATGCGATTACCATGAGCATCAATTACAGCTTCTACAGTATTGCCATTAGTATCTTTAGTGGCAGGCGTTACAGTTAATGTTCCTGGTACATTAATCCCATTTTTGAAATCAACCGGTTCGCCATCTTTGCCACCTAAACCATCTTTGTTAATAGTTACATAGATATTACCTTCTTTATCTTGTAAACTAATACCATTAGCATCTACCGTTGTTTTATTACCCTCTTTGTCGGTAATTTCAATACCTTCCGGTTTCATAGAGGATGTATTCCCATTAGCATCAGCTAATGTACTGTCTTTTGGCGTAAGCGTATTGCTATTCCCCTTATCATCGATAAGAGTTAAACCATTGCCACTATAATTTGCACTATTGCCATTATCCCCCTTAATAGTCAAGCCATCTTTACTATCCAGTGAAACTTTATCACCTAATTTTAAGCTACCATCACTCGTAAGATCAATATTCTTAGCTAGTTTAACTTCTAAACCAGCCGTACCATCTGCAACAACACCAATATTTTTGTTGGTCAAATTATCAGTATCTGACACACCACCTGTAAGGGTAAGTTTTGTGCTTAATGGTCTATGTACAATATCACCTGTATCACCACCAAAATCAAGGCCTGCTTGTGCTACAACTTGTAAATCTTGTACTGTTGTAATCTTATTAAGAGCTGAACCAGTAGTACCTAATAAACCACTAGTACCATCAGCACCACCAATAATAGCTTTTGCATAATTAGAGCCACGATTTTCTGAAGCATCAGAATCTTTATCTACTTTAGCTAAACCTAACCCACTGGAGCCAGCATTGGAAGATAAAGATGTATTTCCTTCAGCCGTGCTATCTGCCGGTTTAGCGCCGTCATTGACCTTGCCATCGGTTACATCTGATGGATTATAGTATTTACCATCAACTTCAGTCAACTGCATACCATCAGCTGCCATTGGATTGCCCTTAGCATCCACTTTGTACACTTTATCATCAACAGCTATGACTTTATTACCTTTTTCATCAACTGTTTCCATACCACCAGCAGCACTGAACTTTCTTTCTAGTTCTTTGAACTGATTATAGTTAACCGCATCACCAGATTTTTCAGCAGCACCTACATTTTGAAGTCGATTGCCACCATTATCAAGGCCTTCTTTAGTTAAGGACACATTAGCTTTACCATCTTCTTTCGGAGTAATTGTCATACCACTACCATTGACAGTAGTTGTATTGCCATCTGTATCAGTAGCTACAACAGCACCATTTGTAGTAATGCCATCAGCATTTACAACTGTTTCTTTGTCGCCATTTTTAGACGTTACCCCTTCAGCCGTTAGGCTAGACTTTTTATCTCCATCTTTAGCTGTCAATCCGCTAGATGTTACCGATACCTCTTTTCCATCAGCCCCTTTAGTTGTAAGAGCGTCAGCAGTCAAAGTATTACTATTGCCAGCAGCGTCAATAAGTTCATTCTTTGTAGCTGTGGATGTATTGGTATTACCATTCTGATCTTTAATTTCAGACTGTGTGGCAGTAGTGCTGTTAGAATTACCTGCTTTGTCAGTCACAGTAACCCCTTTAGCATCGATAACATTGGTATTATTATCTTTATCGGTTAATGTAGCGCCTGCTGCGTTGGTTACAGTTATGTTACCTGCTTTGTCAGTTAAGTTTGTTCCTTCTGGACCATATACTGCTTTGTTACCCTCTTTTTCAACAGAAAGACCTTTGTCAGGCGTTAAGCTTACATCTTTGCCAAGACTTAAACTACCATCAGCACCAAGGTCAATGTTCTTAGCTAGTTTTACAATTAAACCATCAGTTTCATTTGCTACTACACCAATATTGTTATCAGTCAAATCCTCAGCTTTCGCTATACCACCTTTAATAGCCAACGTATCGCTAAGTGGACGATGTACAGTTACATTTTCAGTATCTCCAACAAAGTTTAGGCCAGCTTGTGCTACCACTTGTAAATCGCCAATTGTGGCAACTTTACCTAAATCTTTACCAGATGCTTGCAATAAGCCCCCTGATTTAGTACCATCGGCGCCAATCTTACCGCCAACAAGTACATTAGCACCATTTTCACCATCATTAGCAATAGCGTTAGCATCATCACTCACCTGAAGGCCTAAGCCACTATTTGGTGTATTGGTGGCTGCAGAAATTGGAGTTTTGGATGTATCAATTGGCGTCACTTCATTACCTGCTTTATCAACTGCTTTCCCATCTTTAATCTCTGTGCCAACTGGATAATATTGACCATCAGATAATTTCACCACTTCATTGCCTTCGCCATCAACCAATTTAGCAGGAGAACTTGTGCCCATATCAGCTACTTTATCTTTTAACTCTTTATATTGGTCAAAGTTAACTACATCGCCAGATTCTGTACCTGCCGCCACATTTTTAAGCTTATTTCCACCATTATCAAGGCCATCTTTAGTTAACGATACATTGCCTTTGCCATCTTCTTTTGGAGTAATTGTCATACCACTACCATTGACAGTAGTTGTATTGCCATCTGTATCAGTAACTACAACAGCACCATTTGTAGTAATGCCATCAGCATTTACAACTGTTTCTTTGTCGCCATTTTTAGACGTTACCCCTTCAGCTGTTAGGCTAGACTTTTTATCTCCATCTTTAGCTATCAATCCGCTAGATGTTACCGATACCTCTTTTCCATCAGCCCCTTTAGTTGTAAGAGCGTCAGCAGTCAAAGTATTACTATTGCCAGCAGCGTCAGTAAGTTCATTCTTTGTAGCTGTGGATGTATTAGTATTACCATTCTGATCTTTAATTTCAGACTGCGTGGCAGTAGTACTGTTAGAATTACCTGCTTTGTCAGTTAAGTTTGTTCCTTCTGGACCATATACTGCTTTGTTACCCTCTTTTTCAACCGAAAGACCTTTGTCAGGCGTTAAGCTTACATCTTTGCCAAGACTTAAACTACCATCAGCACCAAGGTCAATGTTCTTAGCTAGTTTTACAGTTAAACCATCGATTTCATTTGCTACTACACCAATATTGTTATCAGTCAAATCCTCAGCTTTCGCTATACCACCTTTAATAGCCAACGTATCACTAAGTGGACGATGTACAGTTACATTTTCAGTATCTCCAACAAAGTTTAGACCTGCTTGCGCTACAGCTTGTAAATCTCCAAGGGTAGCTAATTTACCAAGTTCATTACCAGATGCCTGTAAAAGTCCACCAGATTTAGTACCATCTTCACCAATCATACCACCAACTAATGTATTAGCACCATTTTCACCACCATTAGCAATAGCTGGTGTAGACTCATTCAGTTGAATACCGAGTCCACTATTTGGTGTATTTGTTGCAGCCGAAATTGGATGTTTAGATGTATCAATTGGCTGTACTTCAGCACCATTATTATCAACGGTTTTGCCATCTTTAACTTCTGTACCCGCTGGGTAATATTGGTCGCCAATTTTAACAACTTCATTACCTGCATTATCCACTAACTTAGACGGGGAATTAGTGCCCATATCAGCTACTTTATCTTTTAACTCTTTATATTGGTCAAAGTTAACTACATCGCCAGATTCTGTACCTGCCGCCACATTTTTAAGTTTATTGCCACCATTATCAAGGCCATCTTTAGTTAACGATACATTACCTTTGCCATCTTCTTTCGGAGTAATTGTCATACCACTACCATTGATAGTAGTTGTATTGCCATCTGTATCAGTAGCTACAACAGCACCATTTGTAGTAATGCCATCAGCATTTACAACTGTTTCTTTGTCGCCATTTTTAGACGTTACCCCTTCAGCTGTTAAGCTAGACTTTTTATCTCCATCTTTAGCTGTCAATCCGCTAGATGTTACCGATGCCTCTTTTCCATTTTCACCAATTAGTTTATTTTCAGTTGCTGTGGAGGTATTACTATTGCCAGCAGCGTCAATAAGTTCATTCTTTGTAGCTGTGGATGTATTGGTATTACCATTCTGATCTTTAATTTCAGACTGTGTGGCAGTAGTACTGTTAGAATTACCTGCTCCATCAGTCACAGTAACCCCTTTAGCATCGATAACATTGATATTATTATCTTTATCGGTTAATGTAGCGCCTGCTGCGTTGGTTACAGTTGTGTTACCTGCTTTATCAGTTAAGTTTGTTCCTTCTGGACCATATACTGCTTTGTTACCCTCTTTTTCAACCGAAAGACCTTTGTCAGGCGTTAAGCTTACATCTTTGCCAAGACTTAAACTACCATCAGCACCAAGGTCAATGTTCTTAGCTAGTTTTACAGTTAAACCATCGATTTCATTTGCTACTACACCAATATTATTATCAGTCAAATCCTCAGCTTTCGCTATACCACCTTTAATAGCCAAGGTATCGCTAAGTGGACGATGTACAGTTACATTTTCAGTATCTCCAACAAAGTTTAGGCCAGCTTGTGCTACCACTTGTAAATCGCCAATTGTGGCAACTTTACCTAAATCTTTACCAGATGCTTGCAATAAGCCCCCTGATTTAGTACCATCGGCGCCAACCATACCACCAACTAATGTATTAGCACCATTTTCACCATCATTAGCAATAGCTGGTGTAGACTCATTCAGTTGAATACTGAGTCCACTATTTGGTGTATTCGTGGCTGCAGAAATTGGAGTTTTGGATGTATCGACTGGCGTCACTTCATTACCTGCTTTATCAACTGCTTTCCCATCTTTAAGCTCTGTGCCAACTGGATAATATTGACCATCAGATAATTTCACCACTTCATTGCCTTCGCCATCAACCAATTTAGCAGGAGAACTTGTGCCCATATCAGCTACTTTATTTTCTAAAGATTTTAACTGTGAATAATTAACTGCGTCAGTATCATTTTCACCGGCTTTTAAACCAGTAATAGCATCACCTTTCATATCCATACCGGTAGCCGATAAAACAGCTCCATCAGTAATTGTTACTTGTGCTGTAGAAATGCCATTTGTATCAACTGTTGTACTGCCTGTTGTTACTTTAGCTGTGATAACTCCATTCGTGTCAAGGGATGTATTACCAGCGGTTACTTTATTAGTTGCTACCCCAGTATTATCAATAGTCGTAACCCCTGCTTTTACACTACCGGTATCCCCTAATTTGATATCTTTATTTAATTTAATTAACAAGCCGTCTTTAGTGTCATTGGTAATTACGCCAATATTGCCATCAGTTAAGGTAGCATCATTTGCTACGCCACCTTGAAGAGTTAATTTATTGCTCAACGCACGATGTACCTCTTCACCGCGATCACCAGCGAAATCTAAGCCAGCTTGTGCTACTGCTTGAAGATCTTTAATAGTGGCTACATTATTTAAATCTGTGCCATTTTTGCCTAATAAACCATCCTTACCATTAGCACCGCCCACTACCGTTTTAGCTTCCGTTGCACTAATAGCTGGTGTAGCACCATCGGCACCAGGTTTGCCATTGGCTACTGTGCCATCAATACCACTGGCTACATTGCCAATTTGACGGGCTGTATCATCACCTACAGTCACTTTAATATCTTCAGGTTTTACATCTTGCTTAATGGCAGGTTTGCCAGTTTCATCTACTGGATTACCATCTTTATCTAGCGTCGTTCCTTCTGGATAGAAGGTATCGCCAATTTTAACAACTTTATCACCATCCTTCGTTACATACGTAATAGAAGATCCATTAGCTGTATTTTCTAAATTATTAATCTGTTTTTTGAAAGAATCAGATAAGTCAACGGTAATAGCCTTGTTTGTTGCATCTACAGTAGTCATAATACGAGCATTATTATCAGCGCCCACAACATCAACTTTAGTATTATTTTTGTCTAAAGTAATTGGTGTAGAATTAGCGCCCGCACCAATTTGTAAAGATTGAATGGAGTTAGTCGCACTATTTTTTACTGTATTCCATTCATTTTTCACTGTGCCCAAGTCTTGCTGAACTGTCCCTAAATCAGTTTGGAGCGTTGTAACGGTAGAAGTTAAACCACCTACTTTAGAAGTTAAGTCAGTTACAGACGTCTGAATACTAGGCACTGCTGCAATACTGCTTTCAGCAGCCTCTGTTAAACCTACAGTAATAGAGTTACCAGATACAGCTGTAGACACACTCTTTAGACCTACAATATCTAAACGATTATTATCCTTTGTTAGCGCAACACCGCTTGCCTTATGATTAGTATCAGTGCCAACAGTAATTGTTTGAACGGCCGTATTTGCTACCTGCTTAGCTGCATCGGCAGTACCTTGAGCTTTATCTGCTGCACTTTGAGCCTGTCCTGCCGCAGTACTGGCTGTGTTAGCAGTACTTTGAGCCTTATCTGCTGCACTTTGAGCCTGTCCTGCTGCGGTACTAGCTGTGTTAGCAGTACTTTGAGCCTTATCTGCAGCTCCTTGCGCGGTACTTGCTACTGTACTAGCTGCATCAGCTGTATTCTTAGCCGTATTTGCGATGCTATTAGCCGCTGTGGCAGTGCTATTCGCTTTATCTGCTACAGTTTTTGCATCACTAGCCGTACTATTTGCCTGTGTCGCTATATTATTAGCTCGTTCTGCTGTAGTTTTTGCTTCACTCGCTGTACTATTAGCCTGTGTCGCGGTGCTATTCGCTTTATCGGCTACAGATTTTGCATCGCTAGCCGTACTATTAGCCTTTTCTGCCGTAGACTTTGCTGCCTTGGCCACATCTAATGCCTCTTGCGCCTTTGTATTATTAGCGGTTAATGCAGTGCCTGTAGAATTAGCTGTGCTTAAAGCAGTACTTGCGGCAGTACTTATACTAGCCACAGAGCTCAATGCTGTTTTAGCTGTATTAGATAAATCAAATACTACCTGATTTCCAGCAATACTCGTAACAATGTCTTTATTATCATTGGCGCCAACAAAATCAGCACGAAAATTCGTTTTATTTAATTTAAATCCACCTGTTTTACCATCTTTATTAGCTCCAACAGTGAATTCCTGTACGGCCCCTGCCGCATTACTTACAGCTGTACTAATATTATTCATCGTCGTATTAAGCCCAGATACAGCAGACGATACAGTCCCCATTGTAGTGGATAAACTACCTACTGTACTGTCAATGCGGGTCACCGCTGTACTAATACTTGGTACTGCTTTAATAGCGCTCTCAGCGGAGGAAGTTAAACCAATATTAATTGCATTCGTTCCCGATACAGCAGTAGTTACACTGCCTACACCTACAAGATTTAATCGATTATTAGTATTATTCAATGCTACCGTACCGGAATTAGGAGAAGTACCAACATTGATTGTTTGAACGGCTGTATTTGCTTTTGTTAATGCCGTGTTTGCATTTGTATTAGCTGTGTTAGCCGTTTGCAACGCTGTATTTGCATTAGAGCTAGCTGTATTAGCGGCTTGTTTTGCATCGCTCGCATCCTTCTTAGCTACATTAGCATTGGTAGCCGCTGTATCAGCCGTTGTCTTAGCTTGTGCAGCTGTGTTGCTTGCTGTGGCCGCAACTGTTGAAGCTGCCTCCGCTTTACTGGTTGCCCCTGCCGCCGCGGTACTTGCTGCTTCAGCTGTAATCTTCACATTAGCCGCTGCCGTACTGGCTGCATTAGCTATAGTCTGTGCAGTGCTGGCATTTGTAACTGCCGTATTAGCCGTGCGCTGAGCTGTTGCTGCATCAGTTTTTGCTTGATTTGCTACTGCGGCAGTACTCGTTAAATTAGTTTTAATTGTTGGCACATCAGCAATAGCCGTCTTCGCCGTTTGTGACAAATCCACTGTATACGCAATAGTACCATTAGTATTCGTTGTGTCATTAACGGCAAGAGTTAAATTATTGCTACCTACAGCCACATTAGTTTTAGTGATATTATTAGCTACTGCATACAACTGAGATCCATTAATGGCATCCGTACTCGTCGCCGATACTGCACCAGGTGCCACATTAATAATCTGACGTTGTACTGTATTATTCCCTACAGATACAACGGCTCCTGGTTTAGATGTAATAGAGCCCGCAAAACTATAGGTAGTCCCTTTAATTGCCACATTACTTACTTGCACCGCATCTTTCGTTGTATGAGACGCCGTCCCTAAAGCAACAGAGCCCACTTTATCTGCTGTGGCTCCCATGCCGAGTGCCGTTGCGACATTTTTAGAAGCTTGACTTAATGCCCCTAAAGCTACCGCACCATGGCCAGATCCAATGGAACGCACACCTACAAAAACAGCACCATCTCCATTACCATAAGTAGGATTAGCATTATAATTCGTATAGTTTCCTTTGCCTGCTATCCAATTGTTATAACCGAATTGATTATAATCCGTGGCACCCGCAAAGGTATCTAAATCATCGCCACCAATACCGATAGTGCCATAACCACCTACACGTACATTACCGCCTATGGCAATACTTTGATTACCAGCAGCACGAGTGAAGTTAGTATTCAAAGTTGCATCAGATCCACCAATAGCAATGGCTTGATTCGCCGATGCCTTCGCATTATCACCTAAAGCCACTGCTTGCGTGCCTTTAGCCTCTGCACTTGAACCATGTGTAGTTGCCGCCTGTACAGGGTGCTCCGTTCCTACGCTCCCTAACACAGCCATAAGAGCTAAACTTACACCTAATTTGACCATATTATTATTTTTACTTGCACTACTCTTCGTGTGCCCCTTAGCAAATTCAGACGCTACCACATAGCAATGTTTAGTACGACTCCACACAATCTTATAAATCTTATTCAAAATTTACACCTCCCTATGCCAATATACAATCTAACTTTTCTCTCCGTAGTATTACAGTAAAAACCCTTAGACTATACCCTAATCGCCTCTCACTAAATTCTCTAGCCCTAACTCTCTCACAACGTCATTTTATACTTATACAAATGGCCTCATTATTGTGAAGACTTATTTTAAAGTCTACCCATAAACTACGCATAGACTACTAATAATTTTTAACGATAGTCGATTAAAGTGATTACGCATTATTTACTTACCTATATAATGCAGACCACTATTATCCCCTATTGAAGTAAATAAAAAACTACTTGAATATTTCTCAAGTATACGCCTATGTACAGATCCTATTCCTCATTTTCTATTCAATAAGTAAACATCATCTTTATTATTAGTTAATCATTTACTCATCAATTTTATCACAAAAATTTAATAATATGCAAATATCAAAATTATATTTTATATCATATAAAATAAGCTTTTAAAGCAAAAACAAAATACCTATATTATTTTTTATTTTAAATAAACTAAATAATATAAAATTTTATGTTTAATTTATATCATATTAATTCTAAATATAACTAATATTTATCCACCACTTTCTTACATAAAAAAATCAATATTTCTTCATTTTCACTATATATACCAATGATAATAAACCTTTATTTTCAAAATCAGCATATCTATCTTTAAGAATAATTATCCTTAAACCTATCTTTACTTCTACAACACACCGAAAATCTCTATTCTTTTTTCATAAGTTGTACTATTAATAAACAACCAATTAAAAATACCCCTTAATGTAGGAGCTATTTGCTTCTAACATCAAGGGGTATTACTGAGTGTCCAAAATCAGTAATCGCCTGCTAAACTTAGATACTATATTCAGTTATATATCATAAACAACAAATTACTATTTCCTATCTATCGCTCATTACATAACTCGTGCAAATTTTCAACGCTTCTACCACATTAGCCAACTGTAGTTTTTTCTGTTTATTATAATGACTACATATATATTAACAACTTTATTAATTAAAATGTCATTTCCAAACCTAGCTGATAGTTACGCCCCGGCATTGTCCACCAATCACGAGCACTACCATAGGAAACATTTGACATTTCAGCATAATAAACATCAAAGATATTATTTACTCGTCCAAAGATTGTAATTTCATCAGTAATTCGATAGTTAGCACTAACATTAGTAATCCAATACGTATTCTTAGGGAAAAAATCGCCTTTGTCAACACTCACTGAACGACCTGGACGATCAATTACACCACGCACATCTAAATGAGCATCCCATTTAGATGCATTATAATCTAAACTAAAATTAACAGCATGCTTTGGTACATAACCATCAAGATTGGCACTTCTAGCACTTGTTGCATCTACATGAGTATATGTATAAGCTGCTTTAGCAGATAAATGCGATGTAATTTGTTTATATAAGTCCATACTCAAACCATAAGAATCTTCTTTATCAAAATTTTCATAAATATTATTCAAAGACTTTGTATCATAGCCAATTTTATCTTTAGCATGTCGTACAAAGAAATTCATATTTCCTAGCAATGTATCATCAAATTGATGATGAACACCAAAGTCTATTTCATACCCTGTTTCGGGTTTAAGATTCTTATTACCACCATAAAGACCATATAACTGATAAGCAGTTGGTGCTAAGAAATATTCATTATAAGACACATATACGTTAGTCTTATCATTAACATCATAAGCCAATGAAATATGTGGCGAAGTATTCGTCCCAAAGGCTGAATGATGATCTACACGAAACCCTGGTATTAACGTCCACTTAGACGCAAACTGCCATTCATCTTGCACGTAATAAGACGAGTTAGTTAACTTCACTCCATTTTGACTATCTACTTTATCTTGGTGCCAGTCAAAACCACCAACAATAGTATGTGCACCAAGAGTATATGTAACTTGATCACCAATAGCTTTCGTATGTATTTCAGTATCATAATCACCATACATAGCATCTTTAGCACTTATATCATAATGATTATTTAACACATATAGTTGATGACTTAAACGGTCATTAATTGTACTTTTCCAAATACCACGAAAAGAATCATTAGCCTCGGAATTATGGCGAATGTGAAATAGTGAAGCATTCGAATCCGCATATTTTACGCCAGCTCTATACGAGTCATATGAAAACATGACATTATTCTTACTATCAACATTTCCACCAACCATAAAAGACGCTGTATGCCCATCCAAACGCTGTGGAATTGTAAGACCATGGGCATCTTTATAACTACCCATTAAATCTTTCTGATAAGATGCACGCCAATATAGATCGCCTTCTTTCCCCTCATTAATTACTTTATATTGTTCTTGGTCATAACTACCACCAATAGTTCGTACTGTTGTACGCATGCCTTCATCAGGTACTCTGGTAATCATGTTTATAACACCACCAATTGCACCTGAACCATATAAGGTAGATGCGGCCCCTCGTACAACCTCTACTCTATCAATCCCATCCATATTTCTCATCATAGTTAGCGGTGGATTAACGCCTGTCGCATTCATAGTAATGCCATCTACCATAAAAAGCACATTATTACTGCCATTCATTCGTAGAGTATTAGAATAACCAGCACCTGAACCATAACTATCAAATTGCACACCTGGTACAATACGAAGAGCATCTCCTAAATTATCTTGATGGCGTTCTTGTAAATCTTCCCCTTGCAAAATTGTCACACTAGCTGGTACTTTATTAATGTTTTTCTCTGTGCGTGTTGCTGTTACAACTACATCAGGCAAAACATATACTTCCTCATTATCCCCTTCAGCCCATACAGTTTGACGCCCCAGTGTCGTTCCTACCAAGACTAATGTTACATATACAATTATTGCTTTTTTATTTTTTACTGATTGTTTCATCTAAAAACCTCCTAACACAGCACACTACACTATTTTTTATAGCCATACACATCTATAGCCATCATTTCAACAGCATTGACCATAAACTGTGAGTAACTCATAATCCATCGCGCATCAATAACATACACGCGTTTATTTTGCACCGCTTTAATAGTTTGCAACGCAGGATCCCTATATATATTTTCTACCTCAATTTCTTTATACTGATCAAAACTATATACATTTGACGGCACAATAATTATATCAGGATTAATCCTTAATAAGTCTTCTCGTTTACCACTTTCGCTTACATCTAGCCCCAGCATAGCAGCCGCATTAGACGCATTAATAATTTGACAAATAGTATCAAACGTACTGCCGAGTCCTCCTGTTAAACCTAATATACTATAAAAAGCAACCACTTTCTTCTCTGAAACGCCCTTTGTAAAAGATTGCACCTTCGTTAGCCGTTGCTCCATATCAGCTACCATAGCTGCCCCTTTTGCCTGTTCATGCAATATGGAGGCTAATTCTTGAATTGTTACTTTAATCTCTGATACAGTATGAGGCGCTTTATATACATAAACAGGTATTTTTAATGCCCGTAACATCGTTATCATTTCCGAATCAGACCAATCAGGGACAATCAATAAATCAGGCTGTAATGCCATAATCGATTCGGCATTAAGCTTAATACGGTATTTAATTTGTTGCGACGCTTCAGGAAAATTATTGGGCAAATTACCAATGGCTAAAACTCGTTCATGCCCAATTAAAGAAATAACTAAATCTTCGGTACTAACCCCAACAGGAATAATCCGCGAAGGTCTATCAGGAATAGCTACCATAACACCAGTAGAATCACGGACTAAATGCATCCCCTCTACCAGCTTGGTTTCATCAAATGACTTGCAACCTACAATAGAAAATAATACTAATACTCCGAGTAATAAAGCACAGAAACGGTTATATGTTGTCATAATTAGTCCGCCTCAATGCTATAGAAATATTTTTAGGTAATGGTTTTTCAGTGCGATACTGTTCTATGGTTGTTACATCCTTAGGAAACACAAAAATACGTTGTTGTTTAAAATAAGGATCTTCATAAACTGCCGCAGCTAACTGAAAAGCCTCTTTCAAATGACCTGCCGTTAACACATCTCGCGGAGTGCCATCAGCTAGTAACCGACCTTCTGAAAAAAGTAACAGACGGGTACAAAATTTTGCTGCTAATTCCAAATCATGAACAACAATACAAATTCCTTTTCCCTGTTCACAATAGAATTTTCCTTGGCGAAAAATTTCATCAGCATATACTAAATCGAGTGCTGCTGTCGGTTCATCTAACAATAATAAGTCTGTATCTTGTGCCAATGCTTTAGCAAGAAATACGCGCTGTCGCTCACCGCCACTTAATTCATTAATAGTGCGATGGCGAAGCGACCAAATCCCCACGTCTTTCATGACTTGATCTACAATAGCTTTGTCATGCGATGTTTCATTTTGCCACCATTTCAAATACGGATACCGAGCGGTTAATACTATCTCTTTAGCTGTATAACCGAAATTTAAGCTAATATTTTGTTGCATATAAGACACTTGCCGCGCAATCTGTTTATCTGTTAACTGCTTTATATTATGGCCATTTAAAATAACCTCACCAGACTGTATCGGAGAGAGCCCCCGTAAAGACTTTAAAAATGTCGTTTTACCAGACCCATTGGGCCCAATAATACCTACGAATTCTCCACTTCGAATGGTAGCAGATACATTATGTAATATAACTTGCCCACTTAAGGATACACTCATTTGGTGTACTGCTAACTCCATCTAAATGCCTCCTTTTTGACGAACACGACGCAATAAATATAAAAAATATGGAGCCCCTAAAAGGGCTGTCATAATGCCTACCCTAATTTCACTTGGTGCCGCTACTATACGTCCTAATGTATCACAAAGCACAAGGAATACAGCCCCTGCCAGCGCTGATGTTGGTAATAAAATTCGATGATCTGGCCCCACTAAAATGCGCACGATATGAGGAACAATAAGTCCTACAAACCCAATAGCGCCACTCACACAAACAGCTACAGCTGTAATAAAAGAGGCAAGAAATAAAAAGAGTACTCGATATAACATAACAGGAGCACCCAGGGCCTTAGCTTCTATTTCACCAAGAACTAGCACATTTAATTGACGTCCTAGCATCATTAAAATAGAACTACACACTACAAAGGGACCTACTGCTAGCAAGACATGCTCCCATCGTCTAAAATCAAGACCACCTACCATCCAAAACAAAAATTCTCGCAAACGATATTCATTCATCAGTGTTAACATACCAGAAGTAAAAGCCCCCAATAACATACTAACAGCAACACCTGCCAATAATAACGTAGCCGTTTCTACACGCCCCCCTTGCATAGTCAATATAATAGTTATCGCCACAGCTAAAAAAGCCCCTATAAAGGCAAATAAAGGCATATAAAACATACCTAGCGATGTTAACCCCAATGAAATAGCAATAACCGCACCTAACGAAGCCCCCGCCGAAACGCCCATAATACCAGGGTCTGCTAACGAATTTGAAAAAATGCCTTGCATAACAGCCCCAGCTAAAGCCAACGATGCACCAACCATAAGACCTATCAATACCCTCGGCATTCGAATATACCACAGTACCGCTTCTTGTTCTGGTTCTAATGGTGTAATGATTTCTATTGGTAACCCCATCCCCTGAGCCAAGCTCTCTAGTCCACCCACAATCGGAACTTTAATGGTCCCTACGTGTAAAGCAGCAAGTACTACTATAATCAATACGCTTATTAAGGCCAAAATACTAACAATTTGTTTTCTTCTTCTCATACATTGTTTCCCATTCTCTTATTTTCATTTTCTCACCTATATTCACATCTACAGGTATTACCTTAATTGAAACTCTACATTCAAACTTGTCCTAGTACTCACAGCTTCCGCACCTCGTCTAGCCGGTTCAAACCGCCAAGTACTTACTGTATCTAAAGCAGCTTGATCTAGTATTTCACTGCCTGATGAATCAACTACCCATACAGATTCTACATTTCCATCTACTCCAATAGTTAAGCCTACACCCACACTACCACGAACGCCTTGATTTCTAGCTGAGCGCGGGTATCGTGGTTTTGGTGTATAAATTGGCACCGGTCGATAAAAAGTCGCATCCACTACTTCGCCATTTTCATCGCCTTGAATGCCTGGTTGGTCACCCGTGCCAAAACCTGCGCTACCACCACGCCCATTACCTGACGTTTCACCACCAAAAGTACTTTCTAAACCAGCCCTATCATCGCCCTGTTGCTTAATATCCTGATGCTTAGTAATGATACTATCATCATTACTACTCGTTAAGGGATCCGAATATTCAGGCAAAGTAGTAATAGGTGCTATGGCTGGTAAATTGACCGTAAAATTACCACTACCATCACCGCCATCCCCGCCACTATCAGGTGAGCCTTTCGGTACTGGCCGTTTAATTTCTACATAGTCAACCTCAATATGATTCTCAGGCTCCTCAAATTTCGGTGTTTCAGGCCAAGGTAAAAAAGGAATTGATAGCAAAACTATGGCGTGAAAGACTAAGGAGGCTATCCAAGGTTTCGTCCACATATTTTGATAATTCATTACAATTGCTCCTATCTTTCCTCAGCAGCGATTGATACTTTTTGTATGCCTGACTTTTTCACTGTATCAATAACACTAACTACACGCCCATAATTTACACCAGCATCACCCCGAACAATAATAGCCAAACTAGGATTTTTACTAACCTCGGTTTCTAAACGGTGTCTTAATTGTCCCTCTGGCACTACTTCTTTTTCTAAATAAATTGTCCCATCTGATGCAACGGTAATAGGAAGCACTTCATCTAAACTGACTTTAGACGTAGCTGCTTGTGGCAATTGAATAGGTACACTTTTTTGAACAACCATAGTAAGCATACTCATCATAAAAAAGACAAGTAAAAAGAAAATAATATCGATCATAGGGATAATCATTAATTTGGGTTGATGATCTATTTTCATGGATTTAAGCTTCATAGCGATTACCTGCATTCGTATTAATTACATAGATTGACGTTACATATTCTATATCAGCAATCAACACATTGACACGTTGTGCTAAATAGGTATGAATCACTAATGCTAAAATAGCCACTAACAAACCTGTAGCAGTAGCAATTAAAGCTTCACCTACACCGCCAGTAATAGCAAACGGTTCACCTGACTCAATAGATAACACACTAAAGGAGCCAATCATTCCAACTACGGTACCTAATAAGCCCAATAAAGGGGATAGAGTAACAATCGTTTCCAAATAATTTAAATATTTTTTCAACTGAAATACTTCATGCATAGCAATACTTTCAGCTACATCATTAGCATTTAAATCCTCCGTCCGTTCATCAATTGCCTCTTTAATAATCTTACCAGCTACACCACCAGCTTCCTCACAGATAACTTTAGCTTCTTCTAATCGATTATGTCGTAATAATTCAGGTAAACGCTCTTTTAACAATTCAATGTTTGCAACAGCTCCTTTATAACATAAATACCGATTAACCCCAATAGCGACTGCAATAATAGATGCCAGTAAAATGGGGTACATAACTAAACCGCCCTTGTGAAATAATGCTAATAAATCCACGACTATAATCCCTCCAGCCTAAAGGTAAAAATAAAAAAGACACATCTACGAAGATGTGTCTATAACATAACTAAGAAAATAAAAAATTCACAATTTATATTATCGCCAATCCCCTCCCCATCGCTCGTAGGTAAAACGGTGATTCTTCTATAGGCAGTTCTCCTGGCTTAGATTCATAGCTTACCTCGCCTTCCCAGATTTAACCAGTGGCAATGTGAGGTTTGCTCCTCTTACAGTGGCGGGACCGCATCGGCTTATACCGATTTCCCTATTAAGTCTAATGACACCTATATATTCTCTATTTAATTAAGTATTAACTATAGTTTATATAACTCTAGTATGACTGTCAACCATATACCTATATTTAATTTTTAAAGTTATAAAATCAAATATTTTAACTTATTTTTTTAAATTTATACCTCGTAAATTAACGCCCAATAACATAATGCTCAAAATTCCACAAACTATTCCTGCATAAGTACCAATTAATCCATACAATGGCAATATTAAACAACCACAAGTTAACAAAAAAATACCTTGACTCAACGGATACTTAATATTGACTTTGACCCAGATACCTCGTAATGATTTAATAAAAAGCACTATCATCATTAAACAGCTAACTACTAAATAAAATATCCAAATTAATTGTAGTACTGGATGTTCATGGTTTTTTAAATGTAAATCTACACCCTTGGCCAACCACTTAATATACCAAGGTGACACCGCTTCATAACGCATCATATTATTCTTCTTATATGCTGATACCCATAAACTGTCAGTTGATAAATAGCCTTGATAACAGTCTGAAACCGATTCTTTATCTACTAATCGAAAATAATAGGTACTACTACTCGCTTGCGTTAACGCACTGACTGAAGGGATATTAATTGATACTACTTCTTTATCTGGATATATATCCTTAACCGCTTCAAATATTTCAGTATAGGAATAGATATCCCCATCAACAGATTGAAAACTAAAATATTCCTTAGCTGCTAAATTATGCTCTAAATAGTCTATTTTTGAAAAATAAGAGTAACCAATTAATAAACCTCCCGAAATAAATAAAATAATACAATAAGGAGCTGCTATAAGCCCTAATATTCTATGAAGTGAATAATAGCCTATTGTACTTTTTCTATTAACTAATCTTCGATGTAAAAAATACCCTGCAAAACACGTAATTAAACTTATAAAAGTAAAAACCAACAATATAATACGACCATAATTTCCTAACCCTAAATTACTATGTAATTTAGCCAACCAACGCGTTAGTACATTCAAATAGTCATTATTATAATAGCCTGGTATAAATTCATTATTTACTGATATCCATTCATCATTTTTACCATAAAAATGATAACGAATTAATCCATCACGCCCCGGTTCTTTAAAACGAATCGTTAGCATCGACTTTTCAGGTCTAATAGTCATTGAATCAAGTTGCAAATTAGAATTTTCTTTTAATACTTCTTGTACTTTAACATCACTATTGCGCCACATTGCTGCCCCTGTATAAGGCGTTCCAAGTTGATCAAAATGCACAAAAGAAATACTTCTAACCATAATCACTAAACCTGAAAAGCAAAGTAAAAAGAAAATTGCTAAACTAACTATACCAGCATACTTATGTACTCGATACCAACGTCTCATATATTTATCAACCTTCTAATATTCATAACGAACACCTAAGGTATAAGTGCGACCAGCCGTTGCTTCATTATCGTAAAATTCTCTATCAAATATATTATCAATGCTGAATTTAACTGTAAAATCAGGTGTTACTCGATAGCCCACACTTGTATTGACTAAGAAATAACCATCATAAGCCCCATACTCACCACCTGGGGCATTGGCATTTTGACGAGGACTCACATATTGCATATCTAGCAAGGCAATCCATTTCGCTCTATCATACGCTAGCCCTGCATGGAAAATATGTTTAGGCACACCATAATCAACTTGATTATTATAACCAGATTGATTCGTATTTGTGATTTCAGGCCCACTCACTTTGCCCATCTGCCAAGCATAATTAATATACGAGCTTAAATTATCATTAAATCTATGTTCATAATTTAACTCAATGCCACGACGATTTTCTTCCCCATAGTTAATATATTGTTTATATTCAACAATACTACTATTAGGCGCATAAAAATATGTATAAGCTACTTTATCTTTTGTTTCTACTTGATATAAAGAAATATCTAATGTATCTTTATCAGTTAAATGACGTTTCATCCCCACTTCCCAGGTCTTAGATATTTCAGGATCTAAATCTGGATTAGGAATTACATTTCCCATACCTGACCCACCAAACCGATAAATATTATACAAAGCTGGTGGATTAAATGATTCTCCATATGATACATAATAATTCATATTCTCATTGGCTTTATACTCTAAGGCAACCTTGGGACTTATATGATTATACGTTTTACCCTCTGAAGTTGTATCATAACCATTTTTACCGCTACGCCAGAATTTTCCATCCCCTTTTTTGAAACGATCATAACGAGCACCAACAAACAAAGACCATTCATCATCAAATTTATATTCATCTTGAACGAAAACCGCTAAGTTTTTCACTTTCCCTTCGTCCTGTGCATATTGCTCAATAATTGAACCCTTATTATGCCAAGAAGATAAATCATAACGTTTTTGAATCATTTCTTCTTCGTGATAAGAAACCCCTGCATTAATGGTATGTTTTCCAATATCATGCCACGTCTTTTCAATTTCATAGGCCCATTTTTTACCTGGATGTTGCGAATAATCACCAACCCCGGCCCAATCAATCCCTGTATATTTACTTGGAACCGTAGCCGATGTAAATCCATCAACTTTATCATGCGCATAACTTGCTCTAGCTAAGAAATCATTCGCCGTATCCTGATACGACAAAATATGCGTGTCCCGTTTATTCTCACTATCATAACCTAAAAAATTTTTAGGAGAGAGACTTATATATTTATTCTCGCCAACTAATATATTACCTTTCCAAACGGGATTTCCCTTAGCATCACGTACATAAGTAAATGGATTCTTATAAAAAGACTGACTATTCGTTCTTGAATAACTATATGTTAACAGTTTATCTTGATTAAAATTATAGCCAATCTTAAAGCCATAATTTTCATGTTCCCATTCTTTTTCACCACGCCCACCATATAAATAGGTACCATTACTTAATTGTTTCAAATCAGCACTAGCATCAATTTTAGTATTCGCTTTCACCGTATTAGCTGAAGCTGCCCGATAAAAACCACGATATCCATCAGACGAACGCTTTTCATAATTCACTCCTAAAGACCACTTATCAGATAATCTAGAGTTTACTGTAACAGCTTTTTTCCAAGTATTGTTACTACCATATGACATATCAGCTACTACAGAAGTACCTTCCTCGGGCACTCCTTTTGTAATAATATTAATAACACCTGCTACTGCGTGGCCCCCATACAAAGAGGATGCGCCCCCTCTTAGAACTTCAATACGTTCCACATTCGTAATGGGCACCATATTAAAATTCACTACACCATTGTATGAACTATTTTGCTGTACCCCATCGACTAAAACTAGTACATCCGTCGAATCCATGCCACGCATAGTTAAGCTGCCTTGAGCACTCTGATCAATAAAAATACCAGGCAAAAATTGTAAGGCTTCTTGCACTGACGAGATATTCTTATGCTCTATATCTTGCGACGTAATAACACTTACACTAGCTGGCACATTCGCAATATCTTGATTAGTTTTAGTAGCAGTTACTACTACTGTCCCCAAATCATAATCCGATGTCACTACACCTTCTGCAGCTACAATTGAACTACTCAATACAATGCCAATACTACTACAACATAGTAATGCAACAAGTCTTGATTTATTCTTACCTAACATATTACCCCTCCTAAGTAAATCCCCGCTAAATATACCCATACACCTATGCGCTACATGAAAACTTCATAAATAGCCTTTATAAGTCGAATTATACTGCCCTATATTACCCCAGTCAACGAAATACACATAGTAATGAATTATTATCATAACTCAATGCCTATTTTTGAATAAAAAGTAAAAATTAATAAAATACAAAAAATCCCCCAACCATAAACGGTCGGGGGAGGGGATAAATATCAACTGTTTAATACTTTTTCTTCTAACGCTTTTTCTATTTCACCTAATGTCATACCATCACTAACTCGTTTCCAAACTAGTAACCCATTAGCACTAGCAAAATGTACAAAGGTCGCAGCAGCAGAAGGGGAAGAAAATAGTATATCTTCAATTAATTTTCCATTTTTTATTTTACTTTTATACTTATCTCTATTACGTATTACATAATTAGGACAACTAGCTGTTTTTTCTTGAACAACTTCACTACCTTTAAATACCATAAAGCCATCATTTGTCCGTTTACCATAAGCCTTATAACCTTTTAAAGTAGTAATCAACTTGTCTTCTTTCGTTTTTGTGCTTTTACCAATAGGATCAAATATTTTATAGCCCATTGTCCCTATAATCATTTTAATATAAGAAATAAACTCTTCTAACACACATTCTTTTTCTTCAGAAATATTGCCAATTGTAGGCTCTACATTATTTGTAACTTTATAACGGTTACCTTTCTTTGCCATATTACAAAATTTATTTTCCAAAAAGCTTATTTCTGTAGGGCCAAAAGAGTCATCTGATGTTGTGATAATAATAGCTTCCGTCCAATAGTCAATAGATTGATGTGCTTCTACTGCTCTAGATAAAACGCCTAACCCATTTTTTCGTATTCCTCCCTGCCCTATATAAATACTGGCGTTATCATCTTTATCAGTTCCCATTAGAAAATAAACACCACTTTGTTGTAAATATTTTAAGTCATTACAATTATCCGCTAAGGTTCTGGGGATTTTATACACTACACCTGGGCGACCTTCCATACTCCCCTTAATACGACCAGTTGGCTCTTTATCTAATAAAAATAAGGTAATAACTGCTCCATCTATAGCCAATAGTATCCCTACTTTCTCCGCAATGGTAAAATATCCTTTTCTATCATCTGTTTCAAATCAGTGGTTATAGCCCTTTTATATTTTAATCTAGAAACCGGTTCTTCAGTAGTTTCCTTATATTTAGTATAATCAGCAGTCTTAACTAACTCAGATTCGCCAGGTTGTATTTCATTTCGTGGATTATAGGTATCACCCATATATGATACAATATGCTCTTTTACGCCCCATTTTCTTGAGAAAGTTTGATATGCATACTCCCGTGCTTCTTGACTTTTATCTTCTAACAGCTCTGAAATATTAACATCTCTATATTCATTTGGATTAGACAAAATACCTTGCCAAATCTCATCTAGCATTGTAGCAATCTTAGGATTTGATTTAAATAATTCTTCAATAAATCCATTAACTTCAGCCTCTGCTTTTTTCCCGATAGAAGTAAATAAAACCTCTTGCCCTTCACTAGAGGTACTAGGCACATAGCTTTGAATTAAAGAAATAATATATTCATAATTTATTTCTTCTGTATGAGTCGTCTCTAGCTCATAACTAACATCAAACTCTATATTATCACCTGAGTCATCGCCTGTCCCTCTACGTTTTTTTAATTCATCAATAACATTTTCATATTTCCCTCGATACTCTTCCCACTTATCAAATGTTATTGAAAACTCTGTTCCTAACATAGATTCGTCAAAATCACTATACACTCGAATCGCACTAAATGCTTTATCTACATTTTGAAATGCCTTAGCATATCGCCGTAAGGATTCATCTGAAGCCCCTTGGATAACTATATCGCTAACATTAGGAGCAATTAATAATAATGCCTCAATAGCTTTTATAAAATTATCTCTTGATTCTTGCCAAGTAGGTGCCAATACATCATTCTCACCGCCATTTGAATATAAAATTAAAGCATTTTTAACGTGCTCCTCAAACAAAGCCGGCGTTTGGAATGTTACAATCTGTCCAAATTTTTTATCTACTGTAAATAGTCGATTAGTTCGTGAAAATGCTTGAATTAAATTCTGCGGTTGCATAGGGGCACGATCAATAAATAAAGTACTCATACAAGGTGCATCAAAGCCTGTCAATAAACGATCAACAACAATTACAATATCCAACTGTGCAGCTCGACTTAAATATTGACTCTTCTTTCGTGCTAACCGATCATTAATATTGCTATTATATTGCCGAATCGTTTCCATTGAATAGCTAGTTCCAAATTCTTCATTATAATCAGCAATACACTCTTTCATTACGCGCTGATTCTCAATAGATGTTTCATCATTTTCTGAAATAGAATAAGTTATAGCTATCTTTGGAAAATCAGGTAATACCTTTTTAATATTTTCATCAACTTTTATTTTTGAAGTCCCGTTTTTAACAGCCTTAAATAACTTATAATATTTCTGAGCCTGTTCGATAGAACTCGTTGTTAATAACGCATCATATGTCTGTCCAGGTCCTTTTATAAAACCTAATTTATTACGTGAACGGTTAACAATAGAATCTACTACTTGTAACATATGTGATTCTGATAAAAACACCTCTGCTGGAATTAGTTTTTCTTTATCCTTAATTTCCATATCCATAATAGTACGTAGAACTTCCGGACTTAATTCCTCATGGCTATTCCCCATTTTAATACGAGCAATCATTTCATCTAATTGATATTCTGGAATTGTCCGTTTATATTCCACTTGAAAACCTAATACAGCTCTATCATGAATAGCTTCTTTTACTGTATATTGATGTAAACGTTTACCATATTGTTGCTCTGTAGTTCTTGGCAATTCCCCTACTTCAGCATGAGCATTTTCTGCAAAAATAGGAGTACCTGTAAAACCATACCACAATGAATTAATAAAAAATTTCTCAATCTCATGTTTTTTCTGTGCTGAAATTGCTCGATGACATTCATCAACAACAAATGCTAAATTTAAATGCGTAAGCTTCTTATACCTAGGTGTATCTTTTTTAGTTTCAAATCGTCGCATTACATGATGTAACTTTTGAATCGTCGTCACAATAACATTACGATTTGCAGAAAGTAACCGCTCAATCAATTCATTAACATTATCCGTCTCATCAATATCAATGACATCATTTTCTGCATATGACTGAAAAGATGCAGTCGTTTGTTGATCTAAATCAACTCTATCAACAATAAAAATAGTTTTATCAATCGATGGAATCATTAATAAATTACGTGCCACCTTATATGAAGTTAATGTTTTTCCGGAGCCAGTTGTATGCCATACATAGCCCGATATTCTTGTTTTAGAAGCCTCTTTAACAGCTTCAATTGCATGAATCTGATAAGGACGTAATGCAATCAACGCCTTCTTATCATTATCTATCACTGTATATTGGGTAACCATTTTATGGGCCATAGGAATTGATAGAACCTTATCTGCAAAATTAATATAGTCATCTACAGGTTCATTGCTTTCATCAACCCATTTAGTTAAAAACTGTTCATTTAATTTTGTATCTGGAGCAGTTGCAATATATCGAGTATCTGTACCATTTGAAATGACAAATAATTGTAAACAAGAATAAATACCTGTAAACTTACCTTCTTGTAAATATTTCTTTATTTGTCTAAAACCATCCATATACGGATGTGTTCTATTTTTTAATTCAATATGGATCATTGGTAATCCATTAATCAATAGCGTTACATCAAAACGACGATTTTGATCCATCCCAGAGCGTTTTACAGATTGAAACTGATTAATGACTTCATAACTCGAAATACCACCAGCAATATCTTGGCGATTAATGACACGTAATCTAATTGTACCTAAGGTAGCATTCTCACGCTGTACTTGTACTTTGGCAATACCGTTTTCTCCAGCTAACCATTTTGCTGCATCATAAAAAGTAGGAAAATTTAATTGATTTTTTATTTGTTGAAATTCAAGATTAGTTAAAGGAACTCCATCAAGTACATCAACATTATTCTGTTCTAACTTTTTTCTAAAATTATCCCATAAATCATCTTCTGTTCTTAAATCTGGACGCTCTGTCCACTGTGATACTCCAGATACTAGTTGATTGATTAACTCTCTCTCCATTTTACTTTCAGATGTATATTGCATGCCCATGTAGCCACTCCTAACTATTTTATATGCAACTTAAAATTTCCTCATGTAATAATTAATTCTAGTATATCATGATATATTCCATATTGCTTGAAAAAATAACGCTATTCACCCTTGGGAACAGCGTAAGTTAGGAGAAGTCACTCTAAAAATTACTCGGAAAAACAACAATCTAGAGTCAATATTAGTCTTAACTATTTCAGGCCAACTAGGATTAATATCTCAATTAAAATATTTTAATAAAACTGTTGCTGGAAAAGATTTAAAAAACTATTATTTAATCAAACATGGAGAATTTGCTTATAATAAAAGTTATTCAGTAGCAGCTCCTTGGGGAACCATTACTCGTTTAGAACGCTATAAATCAGGTGTTTTATCAACCCTATATATATTATTTAAACCAGTAGAGTCAATTATAAATTCTAATTATATGGCTGCATATTATAAATCAAATCATTGGCATTTTAATATTTCTAAAATAGCTACTGAAGGTGCTAGAAACCATGGATTATTAAATCTATCTCCTCGTGATTTTTTTAATACAACTCTTAGCTTTCCACAAAATAAAAATGAACAAAAAAATATAGCTAGTCTAATTAATTACTTAGAAAAAACAATTGAACTTCACCAGCGTAAGTTAGAAAACTTAAAATTATTAAAGTTAGGATTAATACAGAATTTATTCCCCGCAAATGGAAAATTAAGGCCTATGATTAATATAACTAATAATGTTGAAAACTGGCAACAGCTTAAGTTATTTGATGTTTTAGAGATACCGATAAAAGAAAGACTAGAGAATCCAGCTTTAAATAAATTAATAACGGTTGGATTAAACTTAACTGGAATTCGGGTCGGTAGCGCCCGTGAAACATTAGACATAGGTGCTACAACTTATTATGTTAGAAGAAAAGGCCAGTTAATTTATGGCAAACAAAACTTTTTTAATGGATCAATGGCAATAATAGACGATAAATATGATGGATATGCAACATCTATTGATGTCCCTGCACTGAATATTAATAACAATAAAGTAGATTCTAAGTTTTTATATTATTATATTTCTCGACCATGTTATTATAAAAGAACAGAGGCTCAGGCTATAGGTACTGGCTCTAAACGCATTCATGAAAAAACTTTATTATCATTTGAAATATATTTACCTCCACTTGCAACGCAAAAAAAGATTGCTAAATTAATTAATAATATTGAAAAATATATTGCTAAACAAAATGTGCTACTAAATAATTATATAAATATAAAAAATAAATATTTGCAATTACTTTTTATTTGATTATAGCCTCCTTAAAATAAAATAGGTAATTTTCCCCTTTTTTATTATTAAGGAGGTTTTTCTTATGACAAGAAGACGAAAATCAAATTTATTATTTAGTACGTACTACAGAGAATGGATTCAGCTTTATAAAGTGGGAGCTGTACGAGAGGTTACACTTGATAAATATTGGAATACTCATCAACGAATTATAGAGTTAGCTCCTAATCTTCGAGTCCATGAAATTGACAGAGTTTTATATCAAAAACTGTTAAATGATTATGCTGAGACACACGAAAAACAGACCACTTTAGACTTTCATCATTTGCTAAAAGGCGCTATTAGAGATGCAATTGAAGATGGGTATTTACTCTCTGATCCTACTAGAAAAGTAGTAATAAAAGGTAAATCACCTAGAGAAAAGAAAATAAAATATTTAAATCAATTTGAACTACAAGCACTTATAAAGCAATTAAATTTAACCCCTAATTTAAATTGGGATTGGTTTATTTTATTAATCGCCAAAACAGGAATTCGTTTTTCAGAAGCTTTAGCTATTACTCCAGAAAGCTTTGATTTTTTTACCCAAAAATTAACAATTTCACAAACTTGGAGTTATAAAAAAGGTGATGGAGGGTTTCAACCTACAAAAAATCATTCTTCAATACGCAAAATACAATTAGATTGGCAAATAGCAATGCAATTTTCCCAACTTACGCAAGGATTACCACATGATAAACCTATATTTGTTACAAAGCGAGTATTTAACTCAACAATCAATAATCGCTTACAAAAGCTGTGTTTAAAAGCTAAAATACCAATTATTACTATACACGGATTACGACATACTCATGCATCTTTACTGTTGTTTGCGGGTGTTTCAATCGCTAGTGTCGCTGCCAGATTAGGTCATTCAAGTATGTCTACAACACAGGAGACCTACTTACATATCATTCAAGAATTAGAAAACCAAGATAATGATAAAATTATGAGACATTTAGCATCGCTTATTTAAAAAATAGGGACTGTAACATAAATGGCAAATAAAAATCACATTTCGTTACAGTCCCTACTTTTTTATAAATAATAAATTAATATAGACTTTCTTCAAAATTTTTAAGAATTTCATTCTATATTGGTAAAACTTACTTGTTCCATTGAAGAAAGTTAAAAATACATTTAATTTATTTTGGAATATATTATATCTAGAAACCCCTTGTGGTAATAAAGCCAATTTCTTTAGTATATTTTAGATCTCAAAGAGTAAGCCGTATAGTGATTATCTAAAATGACTGTTGGGTTAAAACCAAAACAAAAATTATTTAAATAAGTAATTTATTGAACAGAAATATGTTTAAAATCATCTTTTATTTTTTTGATTCCCCTGAGTAAATTTTACCAAATTTCCTTAATTTAGGCTGTTTCCATATATTAAAGCCCCTAAATCTTATTATTGGGTTTATTTATCCTTTTTCAGGGAATAAATATCGTAAATATATACTTTTTATCTTTTTTAAAGCTTCTAACTTACTTTGGTGAAGTTCAATTTTTTTATCTAATAAAAAAATAAACTTTGAAATCTTTATCATTTCACTTTTAGAAGGGAGTTTAATGTTAACAACTTTTATATTTTCTTTAGATAAGCTAGGAACGCCTGTAGATTCATCTAATTTATTCCACTTAATTTGTTGAAATAATATAAATAAAAAATAGAGTGAAATATATTTATTGGGAATTACATAAAATAAAGTATCAACAGTCCAAAAAGGAGCGTTTAAAATAAAAGGCTTATTAATAGTGCCTTTTCTGCCAATTCCAACAGCATCCTTATCATATGACAAAGCAGAATTAACCTTTGTCAATACTCCGCCAGTTCCATAAACAGGAATTGTACCTTTATTTAAATGTTTATAGTCTTTTCCATTATTAATAATACATACGTCCCCTAACTTACGCTGTTCCCAATTTGTATTAAAACCACTAAATCTTATTATCGGATTTGTTTGTTTCTTTTCAGGAAATAAACATTGTAAATATCTACTTTTTATTTTTTCTAAAGATTCAAGCTTACGCTGGTGAAGGGTGATAAGGTGGTCGAATTTTCTAAAGAAAACACTTATTTTTGTCTGTTCTTTTCGATAAGGATAGTTTAAATCTATTTTTTCTAAATCAGAATTGTGGAGATGGACTATAGATTTACCTTGCGCCATTTTTGCCATATCCTTATGCGCCTTTCCATTGGATATACTAATAGCTAAAAATACAGAATCAATTTCAGATAATGGTGTAATTATATTTAAGTCACCGCCCAGCAAAATACCCGACTTTTCAACGACTGAGGCTATGGAAATATCTTCAGCAGTCTCACCAGAAGCCGGAACTATAACTTCTCCACCATTACTATAAACAGAACCTATTTTACTAAATGTATATGTATCTACGTCAGTTATTACCATCTCATAGTTGGTATAAAGTCTACCATATAAAATAATTGGCACTCCTTCTTTTTTCAAATCTGCTTTCGAATACCCTATTCCTTTAGAAAAATTAACAATCTCCCCTAACTTACGCTGTTCCCAATCGTCTGTAAACCCTTTAAAACGTAATACTGGTGCTCTTCTTTGCTCTTTTTTCATCGTTTGAACACCGCCTTTGTTGCTTCAATAATATCTCGTGTCTCATCCGTTACCTGTAATTCATCAAGCATAGCTAAAAATTCTTTTTCAGTTTCTTCAATTTCTTTATTGATAGAGATTATCTCTTTACTCAATTCAATAATATCAATAGGTTCTTCTTCTTCAAAAGTATCTACATATCGTGGAATATTAAGATTAAAATCATTCTCTTTAATTTCTTCAAAAGATGCTACATGAGCATATTTATCTACATCTTCTCTATTTTTATATGTATCTAAAATTTTCTGAATATGCCCTTCTTCTAATAAATTTTGATTTTTACCTTTAGTAAACTCATTAGAAGCATCAATAAATAAAACGTCCCGATTGGTTCTATTTTTCTTCAAAATAATAACTGTAGTAGGAATTGAAGTATTAAAGAAAATATTGGCAGGTAAACCAATTACTGTATCAATTGCACCATTCTCTAACAAAACTTTTCTTATTTTGCCTTCTGCATTGCCTCGGAATAATACACCATGTGGTAGCACTATCGCCATTACTCCTGTATCTTTTAAATGATAATAACCATGTAACAAAAATGCAAAATCAGCCTTAGATTTTGGTGCTAATACACCATATGTAAAGAAACGCGGGTCATCTAAAAATCCTTTTTCAGCTCCCCATTTGGCTGAATATGGTGGATTCATTAAGACTGCATCAAAGTTTGTAGGTTCCTCTGTTGGCCAATCTTGATCTAAAGTATCTGCATTATGTAGATGTTGGTTTTCAATAGGAACACCATGAAGAATCATATTCATACGTGCCAAATTATATGTAGACGTATTTAACTCTTGCCCAAAATATTGAATCATACCTGGCATATTTGAATATTTTTTTGCATTTAAAAGCAATGACCCAGAACCCATAGTTGGGTCATATACTGAAAATCCAGGCATATCTTCACGATCATTCAACACTATCCGGGTCATAAGAGTAGATACTGCTTGAGGAGTATAGAATTCCCCAGCCTTTTTTCCAGAATCAGAAGCAAATTGTCCAATTAAATATTCATATGCATCACCCAACACATCCCCACTATGTGCCAAATCTAGATTCGCTAATTCTTTCATAACTCCAGAGATAGTCTGGTTTTGCTTTTGAGGCGTATTTCCTAATTTTTTAGAAAACAAATCTATATCTTCAAATAAATTAGCAAATACAGGAGAAGATAATTGAATATCAGATAAACCTTGTGCTAAATATTCTAAATGAAACTCTCCAGTATTCATTAATTCTACCAAATAGGTAAATGTTAATTCAGGTTTAATAATGTACGATATATTTTCATACACATCTTTAATAAATTCTTCGTCATCAATATTCGTTGTATATTCACGTTCAAAAATACGTTGTGCTTCTATTAAATCCTCTGTTGGCTCATCTAATAGTTCAGCAAAAGTTAATAATAATTTATCACTTAAATATTTATAGAATACAAGACCTAATAAATATGACTTATACTCATTCGCGTCCATCTTAGACCTTAATATATCTGCACAATTCCATAGTGCTTGATACAAAGTTTTTGAATTAGATTCTGCCATGATTGCCTCCCTACTAATACTACATATATCATTGCTGTTATATACACTTACACTGATAATCAGTGTAAGCTCTTAATATATTATTGTAGACAAATTTTATACAATAGAACAGTACATTTTGGTCATACTCTTATTACAATTCTAAATAAAAAGACAGATAATATCACTTTTTTCTAGATATTATCTGTCTTTTTATAATATGCATTTCAAGTATATTTATTTCAACCAATTATAATATTTCCGCCTAATATATCAATATAGAAATGCTTCTATTTTAATGGAATTACGCAATTGACTCAAACATTTATTCGATGTATTATTTTAGTAAAGGTACAGGAGGTGACATATATGGGTTACATTAATTACGATTTAGAGCCACGTGCTGATATTGCATTTATTGACATGAAGTCTTTTTATGCCAGTGTAGAGTGCATCGAACGAGGGCTTAATCCTCTCACCACTTCGCTATGCGTTATGAGCCGAGCAGACAATTCCAAAGGGCTCATCCTTGCCTCATCACCTACTTTCAAACATGTATTCGGTAAGCAAAATGTCAGTCGTTCCTATGATTTACCCTTTGATATTGAAACTCGACGTTTCAATTTAAAAAGAGTCCTCCAAGAGGGCTTTCCTATCAATAATACTTATATAAATTACATTGAAAGCTGGGCTAAGCGAACCCTGATTGTGCCACCTCGCATGGGCTTATATATTGTAAAAAATATTGAAATTCAACAAATTTTTCGTGAATATGCAGCAACTGAAGATATTTGCCCCTATTCAATTGATGAAGGGTTTATTGATTTAACCCGTTCACTTAATTATTTTGTGCCTCAGCCAGAACTTTCACGCCGTGAAAAACTCGATATTCTCTCTGCTAAAATCCAACATGATATCTGGCGTCGCACGGGCATATTTAGTACGGTTGGCATGTCCAATGCGAATCCCCTACTGGCTAAACTAGCCCTAGATAATGAAGCTAAAACTACCCCTATGATGCGTGCCAATTGGTCCTATGAAGACGTACCAAGTAAAGTATGGCAACTACCTAAACTAACGGACTTTTGGGGCATTGGTCAGCGCACAGCACGCCGTTTAGAAAAACTAGGTATTCATACAATCAAAGAATTAGCCCATGCAAATCCAGATAGTTTGAAAAAAGAATTCGGTGTCATCGGTGTACAACTCTGGTTTCATGCCAATGGAGTTGATGAAAGTAATGTACGCGAACCCTACAAAATACAATCCAAAGGCATTGGCAACTCACAAATTTTACCGCGCAACTACACCAAACAAGAAGACATAGAGTTACTTCTTTCTGAAATGGCCGAACAAGTTGCTATCCGCTTACGCCGTAGTCACCAACAAACACAATGTGTCGCTATCTATATAGGCTTTGCCAAAGAATCTTGGAGCGCTAATACTAATCTAGCTACCACTAACACTAATACTAATCTCGCTAATACTAACACTACTAATGCTAATCTCACTGACATAACTAATACTACTCCTCTTACTACTCGTAGCACTATACAAGCTCAAATGAAAATTGAACCGACGCAACTAACAAAAGACCTTACACAACATATTCTCACTCTATTTCGTAAACATTATAAAGGTGAACCGGTTCGGCAAATTGGAGTCCGTTACAGTCAATTACTACCAGAAACACTCCAATCTATTTCACTCTTTGATAATCCTGAAACAATTCAAAAAGCCCATAATTTAGAACACACCATTGATGATATCCGTCGCCATCATGGTTTTCTAGCTCTCCAAAAGGCTTCAGCCTTACTAGAGGGATCCCGCGCTATTGCTCGCAGTAAACTAATTGGTGGCCATGCAGCCGGCGGTGCTGGAGGATTGGATGGTCTCTTATGATTAATCGTTCCTACTTACCATTTCAATCGGCCCGCACCTATAAAGACCGAAAAATGGCCAAATGGATGGGCTTCTTCTTATCCGATCATCAGACAGCACTTTTGCAGTCACACGTTTCAGTAAATTTTGGCCAAACTATGGAGCAAGAAGAACGTTTAATCTGGCTAGGACGTCTTTATGCGCAACAATGTAAAGCTACATTTTACATAGAAAAACAATTAAAACAAGGGCTAAACGTGCAGCAATTGCAAGGCTATGTACAAGATGTAAACTTACAGGAAGTCATTATAAAAACAGCTAAAACTTCAGAATTTGTAACTGTTTCACCAGATCAAATTATTCGTATTACCACTGAGGAGATGGACGAAAATGGAAACTAGAGAGTTTCAACGTAATCAACTACAATTTGCTTATTTTACGCCCAATTACTTACAATTCGAAAATGATTTTTACGAGTATTCAGCGTTAGATACACCACTCACCTTTTTAACCGATGATATTTTACAAAGCATGGCCCATTCACAACAGAATTATTTTAAATTAAATAAAGAAAACGCCAAAGACAATCAAGACCATTATTTTTATTTCAAAATTCATACCGTTGAACACAAACGCTTAATTCGCCAATATGTATATGACGGACATGCCTTACATAAACGAGATTAATACCTATCCAAGTACACTCTATCCCCAATCTAATTAATACATCTAAAATCAATATATTATTTTTTCTGGAGCACAGTATAATTTGATAAACTATCTATCATACTCCATGTACCACCTACATCCTGAAGAAAATCTGCCATACGACGATTCTCTACTATAGCTAATACTTGCGGGGTAATCACTACTTTCTCTGCAGCTAATAAAGGCATGACATTTTTAGTATTCCAATCCATATTGGACGGTTTCATATGTGGAATATCTTCAGATTTTTCAATTCGATACACTAATCGCCCACTGTAATAATCTATTGACGTTTTATAATTACCATAGCTAACAACCATGTCCTGAGCGGTTACATGATCTGCTACTATATAGCCAATATTCTTAGCTGAATATTGAGCACATAATGGAATCACTACAGCAAATGTAAGAATAGTATATAAAATAATATTGTTCAACACTACACGTTTCACAAAGCTATAACGCTCATGTAATTGACGGGCAACTAATAGAGCAATTGGTAACAAATAAGGAAATGTATATGTTGTATACTTTGTAGCCATCAACTGGTAAAATACCACAATTATAAGTGCCCAAATTAATAAAAAAGTCGTTGTCTGATCAAAAGTGCACCATCGTTGCCAAAAACTCTTGGTGTTTAATTGAGAACGACGGTCTTGCCAATATCGTTTTAACATGGCAGGCACAGTAAATATCCACGGGAAAAATCCAATAACAAACATGCCTAAATAGTAATACCATACATTATCTCGCGGATGCTCTGACACAGTAGCCCGCAATACATTATGTACGCCAAAGAACACATTGATAAACTCCATGCCATGTGTCTTATACATAAAATAATACCAAGGTCCGGCCACTAGCAAGAAAATAACTGTACCACCTAGCCATTTCATACGAAGTAATTCTTTATAATTTTGTTGACTTATTAAAAATAAAATAACGATAAGTCCTGGTAGAAGCAAGCCAATAGGCCCCTTTGTCAACACAGCCAGCCCCGCAAAGAAATAGGCACCATAATAATAATTCCGTTGCAAACGACTGTACCCTAAGTAAAAGCAAATTAAGGCTGCATTGAAAAAGACAAACAATGTCATATCTGTAATCACAGCTTTAGCAATAAGCCAGTATTCAAAAGAAGTACCTAAAATTAAAGCCGACATAAAACCAATAGCTCGGTTATAAACTTTATATCCAAACCAATACGTCATAAATAATCCTAAAACACCAAATAGCGCAGGGAAAAAACGGGCGCCCCATTCATTAATGCCAAAGAGTTTAAAGCCTGCTATCACTTCCCAATAGAAAAAAATGGGCTTATCATACCAATAATGACCATAAATTTGTGGTGACAAATAATTCTGAGCTAATAGCATTTCTTTAGCTGTTAGTGCATAGTTCGATTCTACAGGATCAGTAATAGCAATGGCCCAATTACCAACTAAAAATAGGTATAAGGCTATCCCTAATAAGGTAGCACACTGTTTTTTTACACTAGTCATGATAAATACTCCTATTTTTCAGTATAATAATTATCTAAAGAAGCACTAACTATTTCAGATTTTGCCATATTTTCTATCTCTTCTTCATCATTATTAAATTTCTGATGTAATATAGCAGGCGCCATTCCTCCATTAACATAATCGTTTATACAATTAGGTAGTTTATCTCCATATACAGTTAATAAATAATTCAGTACATTTAAACTTATGCAGCCAATAAGAATTCCTAATATCATACCAACCAATACATCTGTAGGAAAATGTGCATATAAATAAATTCTTGAGATCCCGATAAAAGCAGCTAAACCAAGTCCCCAATAGCGTCTAGGAATTTTATCTAACATTAAGATTGTAGCTATAGCAAAAGATGACCAAGTGTGACCTGAGGGAAATGAATAGCCCTGAGGGGCTGTAATTAATAATTGTAACGTTGGTTGCCATTCAAAAGGTCGAATACGTCCTACTAAAGGCTTAATTCCTAAATTACAAATTAAAAAGCCTAATGCTAACGCTACTACAATAGCGATACCAGTCTTGCGATACTCTGATCGCCAAAGTAAATAAATCCCTACGGCAATCCAAATAACGCCACTATCCCCTAAAGTAGTAATCGTAATCATGAATGAATCCAACCAATTTGTATGCCCATGTAACCAAATATAATTTAAAATAGCAAAATCAACTTGTTGTATATAATTTAATACACTCTCCATACTATGCCTCCTGGATTTTTCTATATAGATAGTATATAAAGGCTTATTAAACTCTCCTTACAACAAATTTAAATTATAAATAAACTTTCTATTACTAATTTTAAAATTCAACAATAAAAAGCTATTATCGACCATCGCCAATAATAGCTTCTATACTCATCCTATACAATTATCCTTCTTAAATACATCTACTTATTGTATGATAAAGAGTCTGCTTCACCCTATAAGATACATGCCTTAACATTCTTATAATTTAAACCGATATCCTGCCCCCCATACAGTTTCAATATACTGAGGATTACTAGGATCATCTTCAATTTTTTCACGCAATCGATTAATATGAACTGGCACCGTCGCTACATCCCCAATAGCATCAAGCCCCCAAATCCGTTCATATAGAGTTTCTTTATCAAAGACTAAATCCCCATTACGCACTAAGAATAATAATAGCTCATATTCCTTATTTTTAAGATTAATTTCTTGGTTGCGCACAAATACACGATGTGAACCTGGTTGAATTTGTAAATGACCTACTTGGATTTCAGCTAACGTATCTGCCTGTTGCCCCTGCTTCAATCGGTCATACTGTGCCAAATTTGCCTTTACACGAGCCACTAAAATACTAGGTGAAAACGGCTTTTCAATATAATCATCAGCGCCAAGACCTAAACCACGAATCTTATCAATGTCTTCTTGTTTAGCCGTCACCATAAGAATCGGAATATCTAACGTTTTGCGTAATTGTTTACAAATTTCAAATCCATCTATAGTAGGTAACATAACATCTAATAAAATTAAATCAAAATTCCCTGTTAATGCCATGCTTAACCCTTCGGCACCATCATGGGCTAAGGCCACTTCAAACTGACTAAGTTTTAAATAATCTCGCTCAATTTCAGCAATCGCTTGGTCATCTTCGATAATCAAGATTCGTTTAGACACAATAGTTCCTCCTTCAATGTATAGTAATAAACTAGCTGTTATTATTTCAGTTCTTAGTGATTATCTGCTTTAGTATAACGCGGAATCCTCATTACAATCTGTAATCCATGCGGTTCCACCTGCGCAGCATTAATAGACCCCTTCATTTGTTGTACCATCTTTTTCACAATGGCAAGACCTAGACCACTGCCTTTATGAGGATTACTACGTGCCATATCATCACGATAAAACACATCAAATAATCGTTCTAGATTAGAAGCGGTCGTTCCCGGTCCATCATCGGCTACACACACAATAACAACATCGTTTTGCTGTTCACACACAATTTGTAAATGCCCCATATCATTAGTTTTGTATTTTACACTATTATCTGCCAAATTCATTAAAATATGACGAATTTGAAACGGATCAGCCCAAATTTTAAAGGTATCCCCCACTAACCGATAACTTACATAGAGTCCTTTATTCCCATAGGATACACCCTCATTACGGACAAAATTTATTATTTCTTGCCCTAAATCAACTTCTTCAGGATAATTGGGATACTCTTCCATTTCCATTTTAGAAAATGTAAATAGATTACTAATCATTCGTTCCATTTCATCGGCTTTAGTCTGAATCATACGAATATACTTAGCTTCTAATTCAGGTGTAGTAGCAATACCGTCTTGAATGCCTTCAGCATACGCTTTAATAGAAGTTAGCGGTGACCGTAAATCATGCGATATACCTGCTAATAGCTCTTTTCTATTGTTTTCCTGCTTTTGGATAAGTTCTACTGACTCTTTAAGTCGTTGTGCCATATCATTAAAATCATCACAAATTGGTGCAAATTCATCCTTGCCCGTATACGAAAGTTTAACTTCTAAATTGCCATCACGAATCTGGCGCACGCCCTTAGCTAATAAATCAAGAGCACTCCGAATCCGATGAAATACAAAGCGAGTTAATAAACGATTGGCCATAAGTATGCCAACTACAACGACACAAAAAATAAAAATTAGCGTCCATTTTACCGTATTCTTAGCGGGCCACACATGAGGGTGTATTTCAGAGCCAAAAATATACACCCTATAATTCCCGTGCAAAGTTTGAATATCTCTAAGCGCTACAGCATGCGTACCAACTGAAACAATCCCATTTTCTTTTAATTGCATAGCTAACTCTTGTAACTGATTAGTATATACATCAGGCTCTTCGCCCCACCCCCACATTTTATGTTCAGAATCTTCAATATAAACAGTATAGCCTGTAAGCAGCCGTAACGAACTGCCTACATCAGATAATTTAGGATCACGTCCTTGTGCCGAGGTTTCTTTTAATTTACCTTCAATTTGTGTTAATAAAAAAGAACTTGTTTTTTCAAAATCATCTAAATCTCGTACTCCAATATTATTTTCTTGTACAATAGGTACCCAAAGTGCCGTAATTGTGAAAAAACTAATAATTAACGCAATTAATACAGGGATACCAATCATCAGAAAGTTAGAAATGGTTAATCGCCGTTTAATCGTCATCCGCTATCGCTCCTGTCCATCATAGGTAAGCCATCGTTTATAAAAATAATCCATACAAATCGCTCCTATTGGCGAAGTTATTACAATGGCCATGGCCGAAGCTGCTAGTACTAAAGGACCACTCGAAAGACCCAATGCTAAAGGAATCCCTCCAATAGCAGCCTGCACGGTCGCTTTCGGTGCATAGGAAATAGCACAATACGCTCTTTCCTTTCGATTTAATGGAGTCTTCCATAATGAAATAACTACCCCCATCGTACGCCCTACTAAACCAAGAGCAATCACGGCTATTAACATACCACTCATACTAAGCATATAGGTTGTATCAATAGCAGCCCCCACCAATACAAATAAAATAATCTCTATAGGAATCCAAAGTTGGTTTACCATACGATTTAGCATTTGCCCCAGTTCATAAGATACTTGCCCTTTTACAACGCTAGCCATAATCATAATAGCTAACAATCCTGAAACAGATACCAAAGGTTTTAACCAATTACTTATAGCGACTAATACAAATGAAACGGCTACAATAACAGTTAACAATAGCGTTGCTTGTTGAGGTGTTACTAAAAATTCTTTAACGGTCCTAGTCTCTTTAGCTTTTACTTTAGCTTTTTCTTTGTCATTAACTATATTTTGTACGTCCTTATGTAATAATAGCCTACTCAACTTCAGTATCTTAGCTTTAGAGATAGTTGGTGCACTATGACTCATATATTTAGCAATATACGCTACAATAAAGCCACTTACTAAGCCCAATATAATCCCTCCAACTAAGGCCACTGGCACTTGACCAAAAGCTTCCAGAGCCCCTAAACCCTCAGGAGCTTCTACATGAGCTTCTACTAATGTCAACACAAGTGAAAACACCACTACAACGACAATATCTTCTAATGAAGAAGCTACCATAATTAATTGGGGAATTTTTTTAGCAATACCATATTTTTCTTCAATTAGATGAATCATTCGAAATACAACTACGGCTGGTGAAACGGCACATACAGCTGTAGCCAGTAATACGGCCTCTAATCCATGTAAATTGAAAATAGTTAATCCCAAATAAGTTAAGACAACAAGCTCCAACAAAACAGGCACGGTAGACATCATCAGTAAGGGACGCCCTAAATTCCAAATATCTCGTAAATTAATCGCTAAGCCAGCCTTAACTAAAATAATAAGCAATGCCATTTGTCGTAAGTCTGGCGAAATCGTTAGCATCGTGCTATCTAAGCAATTATACCCTTGAGGACCTAATAGTAACCCTGCTAACATAAGCCCTATAATTGTAGGCAGTTGAATACGGCGGCACAGCCCTGCTAGAGCTGCCCCACCTAATAAAATAAAACCTAAAGAGGTTAACACACTAAGACCTCCTAATAGTCAAAATCATTTTTATCTTCCAAATCTAATCGTTTTATAACCGATTTAATCTTATCCATAGGATACGGTGCTTTCTCAACTTGATGATATTCAATAGCTGTCACCAAACCACGATTAGTATGTCCATAAGCTCCAACAGGTACCAATACCCAGTCACCTGTATTGATGTTTTCATCATTGCATAAATACGCATATGTTTGGCCATGCTCTGAAAATTTTATAAGAGCAAAACGACGATCAGAAGCTAATCTAACTTCTCTCTCATAATATTTTTCTTGAAACATTTCCCCCAACAATATATACGATTCTAAATCCTCAAGATACGTGTCAATAAACTTCCACCAATCAATAGGTAAATGATATCGATCAAAGCTATCTTCACACACATAAGTAACGCCTTTTTTACTGTGTGTCTCAATCCAATATGTAATCTTCATGTTCTCATTAGCCGGCTCATCGACCAATATAGTCGGCTCCCGTTTATCTATAAAAGCAGTAGCTCCCAATGAGTTCAAAATATCTAATACCAATGGATTCATCTCTAAAATTTGCTGAGTCTTACAACCATCCGAATGCCAAATTGTATAGATTAACTGATTAGTATTGCGAAATAATTGAAATTGTTCCTTATGATGATTACTCTGAAATGGCTCTCCTTTTGAAAAATCCCACCCTTCATCACGGAAATATGTTCGCGTTTCCCTCTCATAATTAATCGTTAATTCATCCAGACGATCAGGATTACCATCAAATAAGTACAAATCGGATACATCTAACAAATCTCGAATAATATCACAAATATTATGACCTTCATAATAACGAATATCATTAAAAAATAATGGTCCTGTAAATGGTATAGAACTCTTATTTTGACTGATTAAATTAATTTCCCAATACCCTACATCTGTAACAAACATATACTCATGTTCAGCTTGCAAATAATATCCAATATAATCAAAAATTTTTTTCATGGTTTCAATAGGTAAGGAAATCTTTTTGTCTTCAATTACAGAATATGGTTTACAGCCATTTCCAAAAGTAAAACGCTGAATTCTAGCATAGCCATCCCGCCTAATCGTTAGCTGTTGTTCAATTTCATCTTTCTCATCTAATATTCCAAACACTATAGCATTTGATACTATATGAATTTCATTAAATCCTTCATCCCACAAAGATCTATAACTGCTCAAAAGAACCACTCCTTATTCATCTGAATCCATTTATTACCTATCTCATCAGAATATGTTCCCATCGCTTGTATTCTTTACATTATAATTTGCTTATATATCTAATAAAATATATTTTCTTAAATATTCACCATAGATACCATTAAAATACCTTCGCCCACTTTAATATGAGCGGTACCTTGCCACTCATTGCTCACACCAATAGGGAATGTATTTTTTAACGTAGCATTTGTTAGTTCATACGTTGTGCCAGTGACAGTAACATTTTTACATTCATCAGTCATAGCTAATACAGATAATGAACAATCTTCTCTTGGTTCGATAATAAGTTCACCATGATTAATAAAATAACTATCCGTATCTTGATTAACCATACGCACTACAGCGCCTCGGCTTGCTGCATACATAGCCGCCTGTACATTACCCATTAAATGATCAAAACGTCCACCAAAAGCACAATATAAGGTTAGATCTAAATATTCATTATCTAAAGCATACCGAATAGCAGCCATCGTATCCGTATCATCTTTCATCGTTGGTAAATCAAGAGTTGGAATCCCCTCAGTGACAACACCATGATACGAATCAAAGTCGCCCACCATTAAATCCGGCTCTAAATTATACTCTTTTAAATACGCATACCCTCTATCACAAGCAATAATAAAATCAGCTGTATCAATTCCGTCTAAGGTGGAAAATAAGCCCCCTAATACAATGGCACAATGTTTTTTCATAGATGGTCTCCTAAGTATACACTCATATATGATTTACTATACACTAAACAGCCAAAGAATGAAATAGATACTACCAAAAGTGCCTTAATATTTATTAACTCTTTGTTAAATTTTTCTTAAACTAAAAAGAGACTGTAACGCAATGCTAGATAACCTCTGCATTCATTACAGCCTCTTTTTAGAAAATTTTTTATGCTTTTTATATTAGCCTTTATGCGCTAATTTGTGGTCCATACTGAAACGACCAGGGCCAGCAATTAACAACATAATAGCACCAAACATCATTTGAGATGGATAATCCCAAGCAAAGAAGCCATTACCTAAAGCTAACACTGTAGCTACAAATAATGTGCCAATAATAAGTAAAGCTCCCAAACGAGTAGCCAATCCTAATACAACTAATAAACCACCGATTAATTCAGCAGCCGCTGCCATAGCACCAAGCACTAGATAACCGCCAGTAATGCCAAACACACCTAACATACTGCCTACGCCGTATAAAGACTGTTCCCCACCAGCAAATTTCAAATACCCATGAGCCATCATAGATAAGCCAAATACAATGCGATAAAACAACAAACCATTATCTTGATACCGGAATAAATTCTTCAATAAAATATTCATACGTCACAACTCTCTTTCAAACTATATCAACTACACAAATCATAATTTACAAATATACGTTACAAACTAGTAACTTTCTTAATTACAAGTATATTATATAGTTCTTGAGTTGTAATGTCAATAGATACATTTTAATTTTCTTCAGTTTGATTATCTTTTTCAATTTGTGCTTCAGCCTCTTCAATAACCGAAGCCAAGGTAATACTCTTTAATTCACGCTCCAATGCATTTTGAATTTGAATTAAACGATAATCCAATACATCATGAATATGATTACCTACAGGACAATCTTTAGCCGGATTTTCATGAAAACTAAATAATTGACCATTATCCAAAGAATCTACAGCATTAAAAATATCTAACAACGTAATCTCCGAAGGGCATTTGGCAATCTTAATACCAGAACTCCCTTGACGTGAATCAACAAGGCCATGAGCCTTTAGCATAAGCACAATATTACGAATAATTACTGGATTCACATTAATACTGCCAGCTAAAAATTTACTAGTTACTTTATAATTCTTCTCGGCAATAGCGATACAAGTAAAAATATGAACCGCTATTGTAAAACGACTGGATATTTGCATATCAAAGCCTCCTTAATTCATGTTACACTCGATAACAATTAAATATATCTCATGAATTACACAGTACGTAAAACTATATCATATATAACAAACGGCACTGCATTTCTATCATACACCCTTGTAATATTAAATATTACATTTTTAGTATACCATGAATTCATTAAATTTACTATAGCGGTTCAAATTTACACAGTTATTTGGACAAAATTTATTCTTTTTTGATTATTTTATAAATAATTTTTAAGTTAATCTCTCTTTTTTAAATATATTATTCTTATTTACCGACTACACTAATACGTTGTTGTATATGATTACCTTTTTCAATTTCATCTATCATAGCCACTGCGTAATCAGCATAACTAACAACACTTTCACCACGTTCATTAAGAGTAAACTCTTCGCCACCTAAGATATATTCACCAGTGCGCTTCCCTTCTGGATCAAACTCTGCAGCAGGACTTACAAATGTCCATTTCACATCATTACGTTTGCGAAGTTCTACTAATTCATCTGTTTGTGCTTTTGCTAATGGATAGTATTCTTTTGGAAACTCTGGAGTATCTAATAACTGAGTTGTGTGTTCTTTATTTACATATAAACTACCAGCACCACCAACTACCAATAAGCGTGTATTAGTATTAGCAACAGCATCTGCTAAATGCATCAATGACTTAGTGTGTAATTCTAATGTTTCTGGTGCAAAAGTACCAAATGCATCAACAACAGCATCAAAACCAGCTAAATCAGCAGCCGTAATATCAAAAATATCTTTTTTCACAAACTGCGTAGCTTCTGATTTATTTTCGCTACGCGCAAACCCAGTCACTTCAAAGCCACGACGAAGTGCTTCAGCCACTACTAAACGACCTACTTTACCATTAGAACTAACAACTGCAATTTTCATAATAAACGCTCCTTTAATTAATACACAATACCTTTTACATAATTCATTAGGTTTTATTAACTCCGAAGTTTAACTTGTAACATTTCTTATTACATATTAATTGTATATCCTTTTAGTTGTAATGTCAATACTTACAAAACAAAAAAACGACTCCTGCCAGTATCACGGCAAAAAGTCGTTTCTATTTATTATTCAAATGTTACTATTAACAAGGTTATTCAGCTATTGTTTTAGATTTTCGTAACCGTTTTACAATCAAAGTAGCTACTACAACTAATACTACACCACCAATTTCAATCAATCGTTCATAACCAGCAATATATGGTTTCAATAACGGTTCAGCGGTTACCATTTCACTAGCTACCCAAGCAAGTAAACTACCACCAGCCCAAAGAATAATTGGATATTTATTAATGATACGAGCTAATAAACGAGACCCGTAAATCAATAATGGAACGGTAATTAACATGCCCACAACGACCAATTCTAAATGCCCTTTAGCCGCCCCTACTACACCAATTACATTATCAATACTCATCATGGCATCCGCTACAATGATAGTGACAATCGCCCCACGCAAAGAATCTTTACTTTCAATATTGGCATTATCATCATCGCCAATCAATAAGTGAAACGCAATCCAGAGCAATACTAAACCACCAATAAAGTGTAATCCCGGTATATATTCCAACGCCTCTACTAAGATCGTGGCAAAGATTAAACGCATTGCAATAGCACCAAATGTCCCCCACATAATGGCCTTTTCACGCAGTCTAGGCTCTAGCTTACTTACAGCCATCCCAATAACAACAGCATTATCCCCTGCTAATAAAATGTCGACAACTATGATTTTCCCAATCATAATCCATGTGCTTAATTCTAAAAATTCCATATATACCGCCATTTCCGCAACTATTTCTGTCAATGTTTGCTAATATGTATTCTCTTAATTTTTTATTATCAGTCTATTCAATAGGTACCACTCTCTATGATTAACCATAAAGACTTAGTAAATTCAGATACTTATTCTACATAATATACCCAATTTTCTTTACGAGGACTTGCTTTAGGTTCTACCCCTTTTACATAACCAATTACACAATGCCCAATTCCTTCATAGTCTCCTTCAATGCCCAACGATTTCAGTAATGCTTGGCCTTCAAAAGATTCAAATTCCTCTTTAGCTCGATGAATCCAACAACTGCCAAGGCCTAAAGCATGAGCAGCTAACATTAAATTTCCCATAACAAGGGTGCCATCATATACATGAGTTGGTCGTTCTTTAGCAGCCAATACGATAAGCACAACTGGTGCCCCATAAAATGGATCCATATCAGTTCCCATAATCTTTGCATTGCGCTTTGCTAATTGATTACGCAATTCTTTATTAGTAACGGCTACAATAATCGGCGATTGTTTACCCATACCAGTCGCTGCATACGTACCTGCTTTAATCACTTTATCAATTAATTCCTTTGGTACTGCATCGGGCTTAAAGCTACGAATACTACGCCTAGTTTCCATCAACTGTAACATATCATCAGCTATTGTCATATGAATTGCCCTCATTTCTATTTTCTCATATATGATAAACTTTTTATATAAATATGAACGTTCTCACAAATAATTAGCGACTTATCTCATATCCATTTTGACTTAATACAGTTAAGGCATTTTCAAAGTTTTCTTCTTTAACTAAAATATAATCTGTATTATAGGTAGATACAGCAAAAATTCCAATCTTCGCTTCCGCTAAAATTGTAGATAATTTAGATAGAATCCCAATTAATGCAAAATCAAGTTCGCCTTCAATTCGAACAGCACGCCAAGTCGTATCTACTTGAGTGGCATTCTGCGGAACATATTTTACCGAGCATACTAATGAATTCTCTTCATCTGTCTTACCAATAAAAACAAACTCATCTTGCCAATTAACATCACTGTAATCAGCTACTTTACAAACAGCTAAGGTATTTTTAATTACTTTTAATTGCATACTCTCATTCCTTTACTTGTAAAAGTTAGTACTTTAGTTTTACAATAAACTAAACTTTAATTTTTAAGTTTTCTCTTTTAATTTTATCACAAATTCTCTATAGTCAGTAAAAAATTATAACTATTTTATCAATAAGGTGACCTACCATATGAAAAAGACAGAACGACGACGTCAACAATTATTAACTATGCTAAGCCACAGTTTGGCACCTATCACTGGTGAAAATCTAGCCCAAACATTTAATGTAACAAGACAAATTATTGTCAATGATATCGCCCATCTACGAGCTGATGGCTATCCTATTACGTCTACAGTCAAAGGTTATGCCATGTGTAATACCCCCACACAAGGTATTTTACGGACAATTACATGCCATCATACGGCGGCTGATGTTCGCACCGAACTAAGTACCATTATCCAATTAGGTGGCATTATTCATACTGTATCCGTTACCCACGATGTATATGGCGAATTAACAGCACCTCTCCCCATCAACAATTTAACCGATATAGATATCTTTTTAAACAAACAAAAAAAATCTTCCAGTGGCCTATTATCTAAATTAAATAATGGTGTACATACTCATCTTATTGAAACACAAACCCTCGAAGATATGGACGCCATCATTAAGGCGTTAGATAAATTACATTTTTTAATTATTTAACTTCATACCAATCTAAAATTAGCCCTTGCTATCTGCAAGGGCTTGTTGTATATTAAAAACTATACACTTAAGTAATCTGTATAGTTTTTTTTATTTTTATCTTTTATTATTTAAAGATTAGGGGATGACTTCATGATTATCGACGAATTAAATGCAATGAAACCCAATCGATTTCATTACAAACTCTTACTCATTGCAGGTCTAGGCTGGGCTTTTGATGCTATGGATACGGGGATTATTTCCTTCATCATGCCAGTACTTACCAAAGAATGGCACCTTACTAGTACTGAAATCGGTATGCTAGGTAGCATAGGCCTCTTAGGTATGGCTATAGGAGCCATTTTAGCAGGCGCCTTAGCTGATCATATAGGCCGGAAAAAAATTATTACCTGGACTATGTTACTATATGGTATCGCAACTGCCTTATCGGCTTTAGCCCCCAATTATGAATTCTTACTCTTTTGTCGGTTACTCGTAGGCCTTGGACTCGGTGGCGAGCTCCCCGTTGTAGCCACGTTAATTACAGAATATTCACCACAAAATTCTCGTGGTCGTTTCATGGTTATGCTCGAAAGCTTCTGGGCTATTGGCTGGTTATTAGCCGCTCTCATTGCCTATCTAGTCATTCCTCTATACGGCTGGCGTATTGGATTAGCCGTTGGTGCTTTACCAGCCCTATACACAGGTGTCATTCGTGCGCATATGCCCGAATCTTTGCGTTATTTAATGAAACAACAAAAACTAGCAGAATTAAATGAAACAATTTCACAACTAGAAAGAGCAACGGCAGTACCATTAACACGTTGTACCAAACAAGAATTAAAGGCTTTAAATACTCAACCAATTAATTCAAATCTTAGTACCCTATGGAGTAAGCAATATGCACTACGTACGGCTATGTTATGGATTACTTGGTTTGGGATTATCTTCAGTTATTATGGCATTTTTATGTGGCTCCCTTCTTTAATCTATCAACAAGGTTTTACTATTGTAAAATCCTTTGAATATCTTTTAATCATGACCGTTGCCCAATTTCCCGGTTACATTTCAGCTGCTTACTTAGTTGATAAAATAGGGCGACGCTATACCTTATCCCTTTATTTACTTTGCAGTGGTATTAGTAGCTATTTCTTTGGTCACGCTACCTCTGAAACGGTATTGTTAACATCAGGTATTTTCATGTCCTTCTTTAATCTAGGCGCTTGGGGTGTCATCTACACCTATACACCAGAACTATATCCTACAGAAATTCGTGGCCTTGGTTCTGGTTGGGCTGCTGGCATTGGACGTATTGGTGGTATTATTGCACCGATTCTCGTGGGTTTTCTCTTATCCCAACAACTACATATGGATTCTATTTTTTATCTATTCGCATCTGTCTTTGTCCTTATTTCTATTGTAGTGCTTTGCTTTGGCAAAGAAAGTAAACAACAAGCGTTAGAGTCCATAAAATAAAAAAAATTCTATTTCAGAATACACGATAAAAACACAATTATAAAAAGAACTGTAACTACTTGTCATTGGCAATAATTACAGTTCTTCTTTATTTTGATACCTATTATATTTTGCTGTTTTATATTTTAATCTTTATTTTGCTAATACATCCGCATATTCAATCTTCTTTTCAAACTCGCGTTTGGCAAAGGGACATAAAGGAATAATTTTTACACCTGCTATACGAGCCTGATTAACAATTTCAGCCACCAATCGGCCAGCAATGCCTTGTCCACCATAGCCTTCATCAACTAATGTATGGTCAATAATCCATAAACTAGCGGATTTTGAAATCGTACTTTCGCCAATATTTTGCTGACCATCATAGGCCGCCGCTCTATTTTTCTCAGTTTCAAATACTATATTTACCATAGACTTGTCTCCATATACAGCATCAAATTTACTCATTTATTTTTGCATATTAATATTACGCATTAATATGACTCATTACTTCCAAATGTAATTACAATAATTTATTTTCGCGTATAACTTAGTGCCCCTGAAGGACATTTATCAATAACTTTAGTAATTAAATCAGTGGTTCCATTTTCCGGCTGAATCCAAGGTTTACGTCCCACATCAAATACTGCTGGCGCACCTTTTACACATTCAGCTGCATGTTGACAAAGTTTTGGCTTCCAACTAATCCTTAATTCATCTGTTTCATATATCTTTTCACTCATAATTTTCATCCCCTACAAACTATGCATACACTGTATAAAATAAACTTTATGTTTTATTTTACACTCATTAATTAATACTCAACACTATCTTTTATAAAAGTGCCATTACGAAGTTCTGCAAAAGCTTGTTGTACTTCCTCCTGCGTATTCATAACAATTGGTCCAGCCCAAGCAGCCGGTTCTTTTAACGCTTTAGAACTAATATATAATACTTGCCCCGCTTGTTCTCCCATGGTTAAAGTCACTTCTGTACCTGCCGTTAATTTAACAGCGGTCTTCTCTTCAATTAATTCATCGTTTACATACACATCACCAAGTAAAGTAAACAACATGACTGAATCATCTTCTTTAGAATCAATGGTAATGACTGCCTTGGGCTCCATATGCACATCATAATAATCTAAGGGAAGATGTTCACCACGGTACCCTTGGTGTTCCTTATATTGCCCTGCTAATAAACGAATTTTGCCACCCTCAAACGGAATTTCTTCAATATCTGTTCGCTTAATAGAATGATAACTTGGTTTGCTCATCTTTTCAGCTTTTGGCAAATTTAACCATAACTGAACACCTAATAAACGATCAGCCGCTGGTACCATTTCTTCATGCAAAATACCAGATCCCGAATTCATCCACTGTACTTCGCCATCTGAAATACCTTCTTCATTACCTAAACTATCTCGATGCACCATTTTCCCTCGTGAAACATAACTAATTGTTTCAATACCACGATGTGGATGCATAGGAAACCCCGCTGTATAATCATCTGGATTTGTACTATCAAATGAATCCAACATCAAAATTGGATCAAACTCTTCAATTGTACTATTCCCCAAAACACGAACTAAACTTACGCCCGCCCCATCTTGTGTTCTGAATCCTTTTACTTTTGTTTTCACTGTCCGTTTCATATATAGTCCCTCGTTTCAAATTTAACATACTATTTTGAATTTTAAATATAAATATTCCACTTTCTTTGTTTTATTGCAATTATATCTAATTAGATATAATTGATGTAGTTATATTATAATATATTTTTCTACATATGTAAATAGAGACTTATAGATATTCTACCAATAGATTATCCATAAGTCTCTATTTAATAAATCATAACCATTCACCAGTAGCTATTACCTGACAAGTCTCCCCTACCTCAATGCGCCACTTATCCTCATTGACACTATCCCCGATTCTATTATTCAGTTTCACTAGCTTCTTCCATAACACGACGTAATGCGGCTACGATTTGTTCATAAGGCTGAGCTCCTGAAAATACATATTTATCATTAAGTACAAAAAATGGTACACTCTGTACATTATTCTGCTGTGCCGCCAATAAATCGCTCTGTACATCTATTTCATATTCAGTAGATGTAAGTACATTAATAGCATCTTGTGAAGGTAAACCCACTTCTTTAACAGCATTTAATAATACTTTATAATCAGCGATAGAATCATTATCTTCAAAATACACTTTATAAAATCTAGCAATCAAACGACTTACTGTCTCTTTATCCGCCGTTGCTTTTGCCCATTTAATAAGCCGATGGGCTGACATTGTATTGGTAGGAATCGCATCCGCTGCGTTTAATTTTAATCCATCAGTGGCCGCCATTGCTTCCATCTGATTAAATTGATCACGAGCCCGTTCTCTTGAAATAGCATGACCTAGAGCAAATTGATCCAACATAGTCGCTTCTGTTTTTAATGGTGCCTGTGGATTCAATTGAAATGCTTTCATTTCTAAATCATTAGGATCTAGGCCGACTGTTTCCATTGCTTTTTTCATGCGAGTAGCTCCAATATAACAATATGGGCACGCAATATCTGACCAATATCTTACACTAATTTTTGAATTGTTCATCTCGTTTACTTCCTTCCTAGTTTATAATATTTCTATCTATTTTACTTCTTTTATTTACTTCTTTTACACGATGACTTTTCTGACTGTTCTAAACTAAATTGTCATTTACCTATTTTACATTTTTTACTACATCTGCTAATAACTTATAAGAATATGCCTGTTTTTGTGTATCATAAATCAAACTATTAGCCATAATCTCTTCAAATGTTACTCTCTGTTGTAATTCTTGTAATTGTTTAGCCGCTGTTTCAGGGTTACCAATTAAAGATACCGAAGCCATTTGTCTTACAATAGCCTGTTCCCTAAACGCTAAATCCTCTGCTCTAAAAGAAATAGGTCCAAAATGAGGTGCTGTTCTAGCTGCTACATAGTTATCCCAAATTTCACTATCTGATTCGACTGGTGGTTGTAAGCCTTGACGGCTATTCGTAACAACACCTAAGAAACTTTGTGTCTGTGTAGTGGCTAAATACTGAGCTTCTTCGTCTGTATCAGCTAAAATAGCATTTAATCCTAAAATTACATAAGGCTCCGTCAATACATTAGAAGGTTGGAATCGTTCACGATAAATAGCAATCGCATCTTCCATCATAGCTGGTGCAAAATGAGATGCAAACGAATAAGGAAGTCCTAATTCAGCTGCTAAGTAGGCACTATCAGTACTAGAACCTAAAATATAAAATGGTACTTCAATCCCAGCAGCTGGATACGCATGTACTGGATTTGTATCTTCAAAGTATCCTTTTAACTCCGCCAATTCACTAGCAAAATCTGTGTATAAATTGTGAGTTCGACGTAAAGCTCTTGCGGTTACTTGATCTGTCCCTGGTGCTCTACCAAGCCCTAAATCAACACGACCTGGATACAAAGTTTCTAGTGTCCCATACTGTTCCGCCACAATATACGGACTATGGTTAGGCAGCATAACGCCACCAGAACCAACTCGAATAGAATTCGTATTGGCTAACGTGTGTTGAATCAACAATTGAGTAGCACTACTTCCTATATTTTTCATATTATGGTGTTCAGCAATCCAATACCGCTCATAACCAAAGGATTCTACCTTTTTCGCCAATTCAACCATATCATGAAATGCTTCATTATGTGTCTGTCCTTCTCGTAAAGGAACTAAATTTAAAACGGATAACTTCATATGTACCTCCTATAATTAGGTCGTTATAAAATAACCTATACTATATAAAGCCTATTCAACTCAGCTTTAATGTCAGGATAATTAACAAGTAAGACAAATCACTTTACTTATTCATTATCATTTTATTAAATCTATATTTCGAGATTTATCTATATATTATACCTATATAATACTCGTTATCAGTTTCATTGTCAATAACCTACTTTATACTTTTTTGTATGATATAAAAATATTAAACAAAAAGACTGTATCTACCTTGCGAACGTATCCCTAACATTAAATCAATTAAATCTAATATTAGGGCCCCATTTATGGCAAGTTAAATACAGTCTTCTTTCATTTCAAATGAAAAAACAGAAGTTATTCTCACGCTATATTCAATTAAGCAAATAAATCATTCAAACTTTCTGACATAGTTGGATGTGTATAAATAAAGTCACGCAATACTTGATAATCTAAGTTTTGATCAATAGCTAATTTAATTAAATTAATCATTTCATAAGACTCTGCACAGAATAACTGAGCACCAAGAATTTTATTATCAGCATCAATTAATGCTTTCAAAACACCTTCTGTTTTACGAAGTACTTTTGCTTTTGGAATTGCATTAGCCGACAAGGTTACTACACGATACTCAATATTTTTTGCTTTCGCTTCCGTTTCATTAAGACCTACTCGTGAAAATGGTGGATCAATAAATACGGAATACGCAAAAGCACCACGATTATTAATAGTTCGCTGACTATTTCCTGCCATATCATCTAAAATAATGCGACTATCATCTAAAGAAATATATGTAAATTGCAATCTACCACATACATCGCCAGCAGCCCAAATATTAGCTACATTTGTACGTAAATGTTCATCTGTCTCAACGGCACCACGTTTAGACAAGGTAATCCCAGCCTTTTCAGCAGCCAATTCATCAGTATTAGGCCAGCGACCAGTAGCAATTAAAATATCATCAGCCGTAATGGTCTGAACTTCATTACCTTTACTATAATATAAAGTACCTTCTTTAATTTCAGTCGCCGTAGCCCCTGTAATAATCGCTACCCCTTTAGCAGCTAATACATCTTGAATGCTTTTTGCTATATCTGCATCTTCACGTGGCAAGAATACATCACCATCCTGCACAACGGTTACCTTACTACCAAAATTTGCATATAAAGCGGCAAATTCAAGACCAATATAACCGCCACCTAAAATCGTTAATGTTTCAGGAAGTTCCGCCAAATCCATAAGCGTTTCAGACGTATACACCTTAGCACTATCTGTTACCCCTTTAATGTCTGGTAATACAGGTGTTGCCCCTGTATTGATAACAAACTGTTTACCTTCTAGGGTCATTGTTTCTTGTTGCGTGCGGACTTCGATATGAGTGGCATCTACAAAAGAAGCAACCCCATCAATCACGGTAACCCCTGCTTGAATCAATTTATCATAATTAGCTTTACGTAAAGCACCTATCAATGCTCGCTTTTCTTCAATCGCTTGTTTATAATAAATAGCTTTAGCAGCAAAATCAGTTTTAGGCGCCATAGCAGCATCAGTCACTAACCGTTTAGACGGAATACAGCCCACATTAATGCAAGTGCCACCATACATATGAGCATCTTTTTCAATTAAAGCAACTGATTTTCCTTGTTTAGCTAATTTGCCAGCTAGTGTTTTACCCGCTTTACCAAAACCGATTACAATAATATCATACGTTTTCATTATAAGCCTCCTACTTCTCTCATTGACTGCATGCACCAGCTAAAGCCTTTGGCACAGCGTACTTCTGTATCTTGAAAATGATGACCTGCATTCCATTCCAACGTACACGCAATCCCTTGCTCCTTTAATATAGCCTGTTGTTCTCGAATACGCTGACCAGCCGTTGCCATTACAGGGTTCTTAGTTTTATCTTCTCGATCACCTAAGCTAAGATATATAGCTTTGGTTGCTGGCACATGCTCTTTAACATACGTAATCCAATCTGGATACCACAAAGAAGGTGAAATAGCAGCAATAGCTGAAAATCTCTTACTTTGGCAAGCACTCCATATAGAAAACAAACCAGCCAATGAATAGCCACCTAATATGATTGGCATAGTATCTTTAATTTGATACTTTTTGGTTAACTCTGGCAATAATACCATCTCTATATACGCAAGAGTCTCTTTAGCTTGATCCCCAAATCCCTCTTTGCCGAATACAGCGGGCGCTGACCAAGGGGTTAACTCATCATGCCAATGTTCAATCGTTATCGCTACCAATAAAAATGGCTTATCTACAGCCTCTCTCATTAATTCAACTTGATGATCTAATACTTTAAGATCAAACTCATCTACCGGTTGAATTAAAATGTATTCTGGATTTTCAACTTCATATATAGTACACGTCTTTTGCCCAATATTTATTTCTTTCTTGGCCATTAATCCACCTCCTTTTATACTAACATCTTAACAGATATTCCTAGATTATTTAGCATACACTATTATATTTAATTTATTCTTTATAGTTTTATTATATCAAAAAATAAAGATATTAAAAATAACACCTTACTTGAGAAAATAAGGGGTTGTAGAGAGATATTATAGAGTCGATAAAATAATACAGACACTTCCTTTAGTGACAACGTTAAGAAAACCTAATAGCTATCACCTTTAAAGGGAGTGTCTGTATATTATAACTATACTAATTTACCAAATAGAAAGTTTATTTATGACGTACAACACGTACACGTTCTACAGTTGGATTGCCATCTTTATCAGTATGAACTGCATCAACTGTGAAACGTTCTAATTCAGGTGCAAATTCAGTAAGAATCTTATCAGATAATGTAGCACCATTTAACATAGCTCGATACAACATTGCGGCAAATTCATAGCGCGTCATTGGACGATTACCGTCATAAGTACCATCAGGATAGCCCTGTATCATGCCATTACCAGCAAGAGTGGCCACGTATTCATAAGCCCAATGATTTTGAGGTACGTCTGGGAAGAGTTGAAGTTTGGAGGTATCAACTTTTCGACCTGCATGAGAGTCAAGCATAGCGGACTTCATAGCTTCCATTTCACGTCGCATATCTTTAATTTCTTTTGCCATCGCTACACGAGATGTAGAAACATTGTTACCTTGACCAAATTTAAGCGATACGCCAGCGTTAAACATATTATCGCCATTGCCTAGAGTACCACCTACACTAAACATAGTATCTTCATTTGGACGATAGAATGCCCCTAAAGCCATTGCATTTTCACCGCGATAGTTGCCATAACCAGCTACAAAATCCCATTTATCATCTGGATCAAAGTCAAGTGGATGAAGTGCTGCTAAAGCAGCTGCACCAGCGCCAACTTTATCAATCCGATGATCTAATTGGTTTACTTTATTCCCTAAATTATTAATCGCTATGCTATTATTGGTCACTTGATGGTTAACACTTTGAAGTTGTTCTTCGGTGGCCGCACGACCTACAGTGGCAAAATCATCAGCATCAAGAGTAGTATTAGTTAAGCCAGTCACTTCACCTTTACTACCATTCACTGAAATATTACCAACCTCTGCCATACCAGTTGTACCATTCACAGTGACTTTCTTACCTGCTTCAGTACCTACCTGTAAAGTACCTTCGCCACCATCAACCACTACCTGAGTATGGCCTTCACCAAGAGTAATCTTTTCACTGAGACCAAACTGTAAATTAGTTCCGTCTTTTGTTACGATGATATTTTGGTTACCAGCCTTGTCTTTAGAGCCAGAGAAGTCTACGGTAGCATTATTACCTACAGCCTGGCTATCTTCACCATTGACCGAAACATTCCAGCCTTGATAAGCACTTCCTTTTATACCTTCTAAATCATTTCTAACAAGTTGTAATTGCTCTTCTGTAGCTGCACGGCCTGCACCACTTGCAAATCCATCATAATAAATAGTTTTATTAGATAAGCCTGTAACATTGCCTGTAGCGCCATCAATTGCTACGTTACCTATATTAGCCGAACCAGCTACACCATCTAGAGTTACTTTTGTTTTTTCTACAGTTCCAACTATTACTTTTGCCGTATTACCATCGATAGCAACTTTATTAACACCTGCGCCTGCAGTTACTGTGCCCTTTTCTCCATCAATTGCTACCGTATTATCTCCAGTACCTACATTAACAGTGCTATTAAGATCAAAGGTTAAATTAGTCCCTTTTTGACTTACTACGATATTCTTATGATTGTTTTTATCTTTTGCACCAGAGAAATCAACTGTATTGCCACTGTTTACAGCAACACCAGTACCACCTTCAGCAGATACAGTCCAGCCTTTATAGGCATTACCCTCGATTTTAGTAATAGCCGCATTCAACTGTTCTTCAGTAGCCGCACGGCCTGATTTTGCAAAACCATCAACAGTTAACGAAGTATTAGTCAAGCCTGTTATTTGACCAGCAGTACCGTCAATCGTAATAGGATTATTCCCCTCTTTAGCTTCACCAATAGTAATAGTATCTTTTAGCTTAATATTGTAGTCTGTAATATTAGTCTGATTATTTTCAGTCGGTGTCAAAGTAAAATTGTCGTCTACACTGACACTAGCATTCTTAGCATTGACAATATATTGTGGCTTGCCATCTTCAGATGTGTCTGTACCTATTGATGCAATATTTGTGCCTGCTACTACCTCACCACCTGCAGCGGCTATTTTAGCATTCAAATCATTAGTTAAATGATAAATTTGACTACCATTAATAGCGTCATAGGAATCTGATGATATACGACCTTTGGCTACATTAATAATACGACGTTTAGATGAACTATCACCAACAGAAAGTACGCCATATGTACCATCACTGCTAGAAATATTCCATTGTTTATTATAGAAATCGCCTAATTCTTTCTTAAATTCTGTTAACTTAGCGCTCGTAAACATGTCGTCAGTTTTTACTTTACTATTATTACCTAAGGCCACACTATAACTAGTATTAGCTGCAACATCAGTTGCATAGCCGATGGCTGTACCTCCTGAACTACTAACGCCGGACTTAGAGCCTACAATAGTAGCATATTTAATGTTATCTCCAATAATCGACTCACTACCACCAATAAAGGAGTAGTCTGAACCAGTGCCAATATTAGATGACGCCCCTAAAATAGAACTCGATGCACTTTTTGTACTAGTTTTATGTCCCACTATTGAAGAGCTACCCGATCGTTCCTCAATAGTCGCATTACTTCCTAACGCTACGCTATAGCCTGTCTTAACCTGAGTATCATTACCTAGCGCTATCGAATTACTAACATTACCTGCTTTAGTAATAGTTCCAGCTCTAGCACCGATAGCAATATTACTACTCCCCTTAACAGTAGAATTAGAACCTATAGCAATGCCTCCACCTGACCAAGACTGTACTTTAGATTTAACACCAATAGCTACACTACCATTTGCATTGCTCTCAATCTTAGTTTCTGGTCCAAGAGCAGTAGCATTTTCTACACTACTTTCAAGTGTTGATTGATAACCTAAAGCTACAGAATATCTACTTTCAGGTTAACCTGCCTTACCAATATGTGCATCATTACCTATAGCTAAACTAGACCGACCTGTTACCTCCGCACTATAGCCGATGGCCGTACCATACCAAGTGCCATCGGATATTTTAGAGAATGAGCCAAGTACAGTGCCATGAGCTGCATCCTTACCGATTTTTGCTCCAGCGCCACCAATAACAACGGATTGGTCAGATGTATCACCGATTTCTACTTCGTGCCCCATAGCAATGGCCCAATCTACATTTGTACCAATTTTGGAATATGAGTATTCAGAATTACTTGAACCGATAAGTATAGAGTTTGCTGAGTCATCCGCAATCGTCGCATGAGCACCAATAACTACGCTAACGCCGGCAGAGCTCCATTTATCCCCCATCTTAGCATTGGCACCAATAACTACGCTATATGGAGACTGGTTAGAAGCGGAGTCACCAATTACAACTGAACCATTACTACCTACCAAATTTGACTTATTTGAAGCAAGTTCTGGAAACACCCCATTTTTTGCCTTATTACCGATTACAACGGAGTTGTTAGTTCTTTTTCCAAACTCCATGCCACTACCTATTGCTACAGAGTCCAAAATATAATCAGTTACCTTATTCTCATTGCCTATAAAAATAGTGCTATTAATTTCATCAGCTGAGGTGTTTCGACTACCTAAAATAAGTGATTTACTAGCATTATAGTATCCATCATTTGTATGTATCTTATTGCCGCTGCCAATAATCCACGATGTACCTAAACTAGAAATTTCATTGTCATCACCAATTACGTAATTATAACTACCGGACTTTAACGTGTTATTATCACCAGTAACCTCATTATTACTGGTATTTACCGTATTGCCATCACCAATAACCTTATTCTTTTCTGCGCTTGAGCCCATCGTATTGGCTGTATCAATATGAGCTGTAAAATTCCCCTTCGCATCTGATCCTGTTGTCCATTGCTGGGCAGTTGCTGCTTCAGTAATAGCCGCTGAACTAGCTGTCAAAGCCAGCACAGCAAGAACTGTGGCCATTTTTCTTGTCACGCTACTGCCTGGCTGTTTTGTGCAACTATGAACTAACTCAGACACCACCACAAAACGATGTTTCACCTTACTCCAAATAACATTATAAATCCCATTCATAACGCATGTCTCCTTTCTTGGTTAGCTACTGACATGATTCTTTTACTATTCTGGGTATTTTTATAAATTTTATAAAAAAGTAAACATCATATGATAATTACCGGTTCATTAAAGCTATTATTTACATCTTTTTTTCAGTATAGCACACCATTTTTCATAAATCTATCATGATTATTGAACCTTTTATTATCCTTTTAATATGATATAAATCACTTATATAAATAATATATCCCTATAAAACTAATTGGAAAATCACATTCTATTTTGATTGCTTTCATATTATTTTCATCAATTATTAAAACAATAAATTCAAGATGATATCCCCATATGGCAGATTACTATCATATTTTAGATAAAATTAGATATAAATATATCTCACCTCTTTTTTACTAACTATTTGATTACTAATATTACTCAGTAAGTCTATTTATATACCAAAAATTTTATGCAAAAAATTAAATAAATTACATTAAAAATAACACCTTACTTGAGAAAATAAGGTGTTATTCCATAGCATTATACTAACTTTTTTCAGCCATAAAAACCGTTGTATAAAATTAAACTTCATTATACAATGAATATGCAATATAGATAATCTATTAACTTATAACAGGTTTTATTACATTATAAGGAGGTTTATTATGGCTATGATTAAAGATTATTTGAAAAATGAATTTAAAACAAATATTCAAAAAGGAAATGTGCAATATGGCGTAGCACAAGAAATTCCTTCTGCTGAAGTGGCAGAAATTTTAGCCACCTCTAATTATGATTGGTTATTTGTTGACGGTGAACATGGTGCCCATGATATTAATTCCATCGTAGCTATCGCTCGAGCAGTGGCACCCTACAATGTGACACCAGTATTCCGTGTTCCTGAAGCAGGTACGGGCATTATTAAACAACTCTTAGATTCTGGTATTCAAAATATTATTATTCCTAAAGTAGAAAGTGCTGAAGAAACAGAAAAAATTATGTACTGGGCCTCCTATGCCCCTCGTGGAAACCGCGGTATGGGAGCCGGTGCCGTGCGAGCAGGACGCTATGGTCGTATCCCTGATTATTTAGAACGCATTGCTAATGAACTTTGTATTTTACCACAAATTGAAAGCAAAAAAGGGCTTGAAAATCTTGATGCGATTGCCTCTGTCCCTGATATTGGTGGTATATTCTTAGGCCCTATTGATTTAGCCGTTGATATGGGCTATGGTTTAGATGTATTTCATCCAGAAGTAGAAGAAGCTATGGATTATGCAATCAAACGAGTTCAAGAACATAATATACCTGTCGGCACTATCGCACTAAGCCCTGAACAAGCCAAACGTTTTATTGATTTAGGCGTCAGCTTCTTGGGCATTGGTATCGACACTAAATTCTTAGTAAGTGGTGCTGATACGACCTTAGAAACATATAAAAAGACTATAAAGGGATAATAAAAATAAAAACTCTGAGGTTATAAGAGAAAGATAAAAATAAAGATAAAAACTAAAATAACTGTTGGGATAACATCGCGTCGATGCCATCTCAACAGTTATTTTTTATTATTCTAAATTATTTTAAATTATTTTAAATCATTATAAATAGCAATAATACCTAAAACAATACTGGAACCGCCTAATAAAATAATCCCAACTAATATGAGCAAATTTTCTATATCTTTTTCAGCCTTGTACTGTTTAACATATTTGGGAATCATTAAAACTACACCTATCCCAAATAATAAAAAAGCAATTCCTTTTAGCATTATAGCTCCTTAAAGGGAAGATTCAAATCTAACGTATTAACACTTATTTGGTTGCCATGCATCTGGTAAACATTATTTGGCTGTATTTTATCTTCTATCTTTGCGTATGACAACCGCTACAAGAAGTCCATCGTCCGCTAATGACAGCGTGAGAGCCTTATTTTTCTTTTGAAGCTCTATTGTTATTTCATCTTCATAAATACATCACCAATATCCCCATCAATGCAGATACTTCTATTGGCAATCTCGCTCGGACAAAACGCTTCACCATAATTGATACAGACATACACTGCTTTTTCATTCGCCAATGTCATCTGCCAAAAAGGATATTTTACTATAACAGGGGTATTTGCTCCCACGCCAAGCTCCAGATAGAGCACATGAAGATTCTCAGCCTTAAGAAGGAAATCCGCATATGCCGCCGATGCCCTGTACCAACCTTCATCTTCGACAAAGGAATCATCTACGCGAAGATTCGTGGTCACATCAGATCCGTCATCTGGGCATTTCGGAATAAGCTCTGTCGCAATACGCATAGTTATATTGCCATCCTCTGGCACCTTGAACACATCGTTCGCATCCTTCACAAAGCCTTGTGCCCCCATTGCTTTTATTACCCATTCTTCATTGTCATAGGTCTTCCGATTAGATGGATCAACGCTTTGGAACAGGCCGTAGTCCCCCTGCGTATAGAACAAACGCTTTTTATCGAATCCCGCTCTCTGGAACTGATGATCTACATTCGTAGTGATAACAAAATAATCCTTATCCGCCACAAGTGAAAGTAACTCCTGATAAACAGGTTTCGGCGCATCAATATATCGATTGTAATAGATGTGCCTTGCCCACCATGCCCAGCGAGTTTCCTGATCTGGAAACGGATAGAAGCCACCGGAATAAATATCCCGAACACCATACTTTCTTGCAAAATCAAAAAAATAACTGTCAAATCGAGCTCCACTATAAGTCAGTCCTGCAGCTGTAGAAAGTCCGGCACCCGCTCCAATCACTATAACATCTGCTGTTTGAATCTCGTTCTTTAATCTGGATATTCGCTCCTCCTTAGAGCCTGTTCCGAATGACATATTTCTGCTAAAATATCGTACCGCACTGAGTCCCTTCTTAATGCTCTCCTGATAGCCGTTCGGCCTTTCTTTATATAAGTGCTTCATAGTATTCCTTGTCTTCATCTTTAAAAACATTAAAGATCACCCTTTCCATAGCGCTCGGATGCTGTGAGAGCCATCTATCTACTGTGCTGACGGCAATCTGAGCTGCCCTCTTGTTCGGAAAATGAAATACGCCTGTAGAAATACAACAAAATGCCACGCTTTTCAGATTATTTTCCAGACACATATCCAAGGTATTTCGATAGCAGTCCGCCAGATTCTTCTCAAGTTCCGGCGTCAACTTATATTGCACGATGGGACCTACGATATGAATGACCTTCTTTGCAGGAAGATTATAGGCATCCGTCAGCATAGGAATAGCCGTCGGCTGCTCATAATCCTTGCCATGTCTAATCCGTAACTGATTCATCTGCCTGTTGCACTCTACTCTAAGCTGCACACCGGCAAAGGTATGGATGCAGTTGTCAATACAAGTATGCATTGGAACAAAGCAACCTAGCATCTGCGAATTGGCTGCATTGACGATGGCATCTACGGCAAGTCTTGTGATATCACCTTGCCAAATAGATAGTTCATCGCGGATTACCGGAATGTCATAAAGACGCACGATACCTTTTTCTTCGGCTCTGCCTACCAGATATTCATCCTGAACCGAAAGCACATCATTTGAAAGTACTTTCGGCATACGGATGTTCATAAGCGAACGAAGGATGCGCCGCTTTCCTTCGGTGTCTTTCGGCGTTTCCAAATCTTTATATTGAACAGAATCCGCTTTGAATTCCTCAACGAGATAATCCAGTCGCTGATGCTGTGCTCTTTTTTCACCCATAGTATTACCTTCTTTCCACCGCGCCAACCAGACATGCCTTCATGCAGTTACCGCAATGCAGGCAGTGCTCCTGCTGAACCACATATGAAACTCCGTCCTGAATGATACAATCCTGCGGACAAACCGCCGTACATCTTCCGCAACCGATACATGCATCTGTGATGAAATATCCCTCTGCCTTCATCTTCACTCCGCCAAAGGTAAAAGACGCACGCTCTATCGGTTTCTTTGAAAGATCAAACCACTCACCACTGCCCTCATAAATCTGAAACACCGTCAGAGCCCGCATAGACTCCTCTGTAGGATATATCTTGCGCATGTACAGATTTTTCTCGAACAATTCCGGAATCTTATCATATCCAAGCTCCCGAACTTTACCACGGATAGATACAGCCACACTGCTCATAGTATCCTCACCTTTCATCGCAGTCAGGGCAAGAAACTCTCTTTTCTTCAGCCTGTCATAAAAGCCTTTACCTTTTGCTGTGAGGAAATACAATCCATTTGAATCACAGTCCATCATATCGATTGCTGCCGTCACGGGAAGACCGTCGTCATCGACGGTAGCTACAATCGTTCTATGTATCTCATTCACAATATAGTCAAGATAGTCTTTTGCTGTCACGTTAACACCTCCTTAGAAAAGGACTCCGAAGCTGTCTGCCCCAGAGGCTCATTTTGTCAGGCTTCTTTTGCCAGAATAACCTGCATTCCCATTCTCAAATCCGTTATTGTATACTTTTTCATCTCGTCCTCCATAACGGTTTGAATATCTTTTAGCGTCTCATCAAAAAGGCCTGGATGTTTTTACCTACAGGACACTATAGACTCGGATTTTCATGGAACCGGAATAAGTCTCCGCCCTCCATAGGTCTATAGTCTGATATACATCATAGAAGGATATCTCTGACAGTTCTCTTATTAGCGAGATTCCATCGGTCCTTGTAAAGTTGTAATAATCATCATTTCATCTCGTGTGTATAATGTAGCACGTCATAGATGTAGTGTCAATAGTTACATCAAAATTTTTCAAAAAAATTTTCCGGACGCTTTTTGTGCATCCGGAATTTATAAATCTTTTAACATCTATCTCACAGCCACAACTCCCCGACATATAACTCGGCAACTCAACATAGTGTCAACAAGCATACCGCCTCATAATGCGTGGTAGTGATACAGCTTATATCAGTAATAATATCGCTGTCGTTAGTTGAATTATTACTGTTATAAGCTCTATTTTATTTTTCATTGGTTTAAGATTAGCTCACCTTTATCACATCACCAAAATGAGATTTCACAATACTATCCAGTTGATTTGAAAGTTCCTTAAAGGGAAGATTCAAATCTAATGTGTTAACGCTTATTTGGTTGCCATGCATCTGGTAAACATTATTTGGCTGTATTTTATCTTCTGTCTTTGCGTATAACAACATGCCAGAAACCTTATGTTCTTCCCCGCCAAATTCATAATCTCGATTTTTAACATAAGTAAAAATCTGGTACAAATTATTCGAATTCAAAGTATGCTTATCATACCTAGATTGCGTCGTATGGCTATAATACTTAGCATCAATAATTAAAACAACATTTTCCTTCTGCAAATGAATATCGCTCTGCATAACGGGAAGCATAGTCCTAATCCCATCATCCACCGCCCAAGAAATTTGTGAAGCACTTACATTCACTTCTGGATAATGTCTCTTATAATATTCCAAAATAAACTTCTCATACAAACGACACATACTTTGTTCATCAACAAATTTTGCAAGTCTATAATCACCTGAATCCGTTGTAATAAGCATTCCTTCAATTATTAACTGACAAATACTAATTAACATTCTATATGTTTGATTATTTCGCTGAAAATATATGGTTGACCAATTTATTGATTTTGGATCTAACACATCTATATTTGAGAAAAATAACATTTTCTTTTTAAGATCCTCTTTATACTCAGATTTAATTTTATTATTTTTTAACAACAATATAACTGTCGTTTTAATAATCTTATTAAATAAATTATTTTCTGATAGTTCATCAAAGTTACACATCAATAAATGCTCATGTGCCAAACGATTCTTTACAGTTCCTAAAATATTAATCTTTCCACGCATCACAGGAAGATTCTCTTCTAAATTCATATATGTCCTATATAGTCCCTGTTTTAACTGGATGCCAATTCCTTTTGCAAGAATAGCCGCTAAAAGATCATACATCTCTTCAAATGATTCAATGGCTACATTCTCATAATTTTCCTGATTTAATGTCTGAAAAGCATAAGACAACATATGATATATATTATGGATTAATATACTTTTATGTTTCGTCATTTTAAGATACCATATAAAATATTTTCCCAACGTTTCAACTTAGCCGGTTCATCAAACCAATACTCATTTAACATAGGCAAAATATCAAAATCAATAACATCTTTCATCCATTGTATTGAACACTTACTTTCGTTGCAAAAATAACTATGACCAATACAAAAACCACTACCAAGAGATCTATCTTCTGCTATCTCTTGATTAAGAACTTTAATGCTCTCAATTAAACTATCAAATGTAGTATTTGACAATCGTTTTTGATAATTAGTAAATCCCTCTGAATCAAAACCAGGTTCCATAGTAAAAAAGCTAAAACGTCGCCTTAGCGCATAATCAATCATAGCTAAACTTCTATCAGCCGTATTCATCATACCAATAATATGTAATCTCTTAGGAATAGAGAAACTCATACCATTATAAGCCAGCGTAACTGCCTTTCCACGATAATCAGCTTCAATCAACATCAAAAGTTCACCAAAAATCTTACTCATATTACCACGATTAATTTCATCAATGATAAAGAAATAGTCTTTATCCGGCTGATTTGCCGCCTTTTGACAAAATCTATAAAAAATACCGTATTTAAGTTCAAAACCATTTTCAACTGGCCTATAGCCCATCATGAAGTCCTCATATGAATAATTTTGATGAAATTGTATAAATTCTATACGCTCATCATCAATCTCACCCATAATTGAATACGCCAGTCTATTAGCTGTAAAAGTTTTACCTACACCTGGTGCCCCTTGAAGAATAATATTCTTTTTTCGCTTTAGTACCGCTACTAGACGATCGTACTTTGCTTCTGTCATATAGACATCATTCAAAAAATTTTGTTTACTATATGTCTCTTTAGTAATACATGACACGTTATTAGCATATAAGTCCACATCTTTAAAATCTATTCTTTTTAATGCTTCAGCAAGTTCATCCCTTAATTTCCATACAAATGAACCTTCCTCATCTTTTTTTGCCTCTTTTCCAATATAAAGTATAGGCCACCACTTACTACTACCATCCTCACGAAGTAGTACATGACATCCAGTCTTTTGTGCTATTCGTTTAGCTAGAGAAGACGATCCTGTATTATAAAAATTCGTACTCTCTCCATATTTTTTTGATAACTGTTTACATGTAGCTTTACCACCATAATCAAGCATTCGCTTCATTATTTCAAGGCTACTTGTTGTAAAAATTCCCTCATCGTTTAACAGCTCTTCCCAATCATCAACACTTAAAGCCGGCGTATAATCACTTGGTTCCCAGTTATCCTTAAAAGGGGCATCTTTCTCATGATGCAAGTATCTGCTAATAAAAAAGCCTACATCAATTGTTAATGTTTTTAATTCAAAGTCTGGATAACATGTCTTAGTAATTTGAGAGGCAAGCATAGATTTAAGTTCTTCATCCTTTTTCAATTCTTCACAAATTTCATTATATAGTGAGAAGAAATTACGGATATTATCCTCATATGCACCTCTTTTAAAAATGTAATCACTTTTAAGCTTCTCTGAAACAGCCTTAACTTCGCCAAATTTATAGATGTAATATTTATCTGGATAACGAAGCCAAAGGTAAGTGCTAATTGCATTCTCGTGCTGATAATGTTGCACTGCATCAGCTTTGTATTTTTTGAGCAATATATTTGATTTTTGCTTAAAACTATTAATGCGTGTGTATATATCTTCGCTTTCATCAAATAATTCTACAAACAGGGTACGCACTTCTTCTGGAGAAGCTTCTGCAAACTCAATAATCATATTCCCAGGAAAATTATTCCCCGATGTTAATAAATTACCAGTTTTCGAAAGTGAGTTTGTAAGCATTTTAACAAAATTTTTGGCATTAATATCCCAATTTTCTTGAAAATACTTTACAGCTTCCCATTTATATTTTTCTTTCATCCAATGAGACTGTGCAAACTGCTTTTTGTATTCAATAATAACCGACTTTAAACAAGACTTATCAAACATTAAATTTCACCATCTTTATTTTTTCACAAAAACTTTATGCTTCTTTGTAGTCATTACTTCTTCTATCGCTTTTATCATATCATCTTACTTATCACAATTTACTTACTTGGTGAAACTCTTTCTTAACAAAGCCACAGCCTCACAATGACTCGTCATCGGAAACATATCCACTGGCTGCACGATTTCTACTTCATAGCCAAGTTCTCTTAGGACTACAATATCTCTTGCCATAGAAGCAGGGTTACAAGAAACATAAACCATACGCTCTGGCTCCATCGTTGCGGCCGCTTTTAGAACTTCTTCCTTACAGCCTGCACGGATTGGATCAAACACAACTACATCCGCCTTCACACCTCGTTTTACGAGAGCTGGCATTTCTTTAGCCGCATCTGCTGCAATAAATTCAGCATTCGTAATCCCATTCCGTTTAGCATTAGCCTTAGCATCCACAATGGCAGGCTCCACAATTTCAATACCAATAACATGTTTTGCCTGTTTAGCCAAAAATAGTGAAATAGTACCAGTCCCACAATAAGCATCAATAACCGTTTCCTTACCCGTTAATTGAGCAAATTCTAACGCTTTTTTATACAATACTGTTGTTTGTATTGGATTGACTTGGAAAAAAGAATGTGGTGATAAACGAAATTCTAATTCATCAATCGTATCCGTTATGGTTTCCTCACCCCAAAGCAAGGTACAATCACGGCCCATAATAACATTCGTTTTCTTAGGATTATGATTGAGAACAATGCTTGTTACTTCTGGCAAGGCTTTACGAATTTCACTCACCCAGTAATCAGCCTTTAGTAACGTTTTAGAGGTGCTAACAATAATCACCATCCAACCGCTTTTACCAATACGGCCAATAATATGACGAATCATACCATCACCAGTCATTTCATTATAGGGTTGCAATTTCGTTTCACGTAACAGACGTTCACAAACAGCAGCAATTTTATTATTCCCATCATCTTGAATCGCACAATTAGTACAAGGTACAATGGCATGAGAACCACGGGCATAAAAGCCTAACGCAGCTTGGTCATTTTCAAAGCCCACTGGAATTTGCATTTTATTACGATATCCCCAAGGACTATTGGGCCCTAAGGCTGGTTGTACTAAAGCAGGATTCGTTTTACCAATACGCTCCATAATATCCCGCACATTTTGCGTTTTCAAATGAAGTTGTTCTTCATAGGATACATGCTGTAACTGACAACCACCACAAGTGCCATACACAGGACAAATAGGTTCTACTCTATGAGGAGATGGTTTCAAAATATCTACCACTTCTCCAATAGCATAATTCTTTTTTACAAGAGTAATTTTTGCTTTTACTTGCTCTTCTGGTAAAACAAAGGGAATAAATACAGTAAACCCTTCATAGCGACCTACCCCTTCACCACTGGTTCCTAGTCCTTGGATAGTAATCTCATAAATTTGGCCCTTTGCGACAGGCACAGTCTGTTTCATTGCACTTCGTCCTTTCTATCAGTACCTACTGTTAACATCATAACTAAATTATTATTACCATTACATAAGTTCCTACAACAATCACTTGTTGTAAGCAACTAGTTTCTTATCTTTTATTATACCTTGAAATTCCAAAATCAGTAAAACCCTTTCCCTATTAACTCCTTTTCCTATATATACCAACCTATTCTCAGCTTATTTTAAATACTCTCTATAAACTGAAAAAGCTGTAACCACAACGAAAAAGACATTGAGTTACAGCTTTATTTTTTATTTACTTATTTCACCAACAATTGTATCATCATACCATTTTCTTCATGTTCTAAAATATGACAATGCACCATAAATACACCCGGTTGTGTGAAATGTACTTTGATGCGCACCGTTTCACCAGGCTCTACTTGAATGGTATCTTTGAAACCTTGTTCATTAGGTGCTACTGGCTTCCCATTTCGTGATACAACTTCAAATTGCACACCGTGAATATGGAACGGATGCATCATACCCATCATGGCCGAATCAGCATTGATAATATCCCATATTTCAGTACTACCTAATTTACTAGTTAAGTCAATGCGATCCATGGAAAATTTTTGCCCATTAATGGTAACAGCTTCAGCCATGCCCGCCATAACTACCGTTTTATCCGCCTTGGCCATCATAGACTCTTGCAAAGTATTCGGATTAACAGTTAAATTTTTATGACGTTGCCACTGTGGTATATTAGTGCCGCGATCACTCATAGTACCTCGCTCAAAAGCTAATACAACCGTGCCATCGGCTGTCACTAAAGCAGGCAATTGACCTTCATATTTTGAAAAATCCATGACTACTTCAGCTCGCTCACCAGGTGCTAAGGTAAGCGTTGACATCGTAACAGGCGTTTCTAATAAACCACCATCACTCGCTATTTGTCTAAAACTAGCGCCATCACTTAACTGCAATGTATAATTACGTGCATTCGACCCATTTAAAAGACGTAAGCGCATAATTTTCGCATTAACTTTAAAATATGGATTGATAGTGCCATTAACTAATAACGTATCACCATATACCCCATCAGCCTCATACGAGGTTTTATAATCCCATTGATTATTGACTGTAAAGTTGCGATCTTGTAAAATTACTGGAATATCATCAACGCCATAGGTATTTGGCAAACCTAATTTAGTTTGCTCCTCATCTTCAATCCGAATAAGCCCTGCTAAGCCCTTATATACTTGACTGGCTGTTGTCCCCATAGCATGAGGATGAAACCAAGCTGTACTCGCTTCTTGGTTAACTGTAAAATCAATCTGCCCAGTTCCTCCATTAGCCGCAATTGGATGATGAGGGCCGCCATCTACATCCGAAGGCACTACTAAGCCATGCCAATGAAACGTAGTCTCTTCTGGCAATGTATTTTTTAAATGAATTGATACCTTATCGCCTTGTTTCATCGATAATACAGGGCCTAATACATTACCATTATAACCATATGTCTTTGTTGCATCCCCATCTTTCAATTGGTTCTCACCTGCTTGAGCCACAATATTGAACACTGTACGCCCTTGCTCATTCAAAGTGCCTTCTAAAAGCGGTGGAATTGCGAGTGGCCTTGCTGCTTGTTGTATAGTCTGAAATTTCACAACATCATCAACGCCGTGACGCATGCCATGATGAGGCATTCCCGGTTGCATTATTTCATGCATAATTGGCATCATGCCTTGATGCATATTCTGCTGACTGTGAGGCATCCCCTTATGGTGCATAGACCCTGCCATCATCATTTGAGAGCCGTCTTCCTGACTTTCACAACAATAGCTAGTGGCCTCATGATTAGTATGTGCATATGCCGTAAATACACTACCTGTTACTAGTGAAGCTACCAGCATGGACTTTAATAACTGTTTATATGAACGTTTCATACGAATATACCCTGTCCTTTCATTAACCACAATATACGACTAATTGTACTTTTATGGTAACATAGGACATTACCAGATACTAGAGGGGGGTATATGTTATTTGTTTACTTCGTAATTGATAGCGCCCTTATGCATCAATAACTTAGCTTCCATAGAGGTAATCGATTTATCGGTTAGCATATCCTTAGTTTCAGAAATATACCATTTAAATGCCCACGTATTTCTATGTTTTTCATACGCTTCCTTATTCGCATAAATTTCATAAAAATACCAAGTATTTTTATCACCTTTCACCTGACCAGCATACATAGCCAATACCCCTGGTTCATCTGCAATGGATTGCTTCATCTCATCGACAACCACCCGTGAAAAGTCTTCGTTATAGCCTGGCTTTACTTTTACCATAGCCAAGTTAACTAGTACCTGAGTATCATTTACTAATGCCAACGAGTCTTCTTTAGTTAACAAAGCTACCGGCTCTAAAGCGTAAAAGGTACGACTATTCAAATGTCGACCAACTGCATCAATAAACGCGTTATACTGTGGTGATTTTTTGTGAATTTCATACGCTTTATTATTTTCATAAATTTCAGCTACATACACTAGATTACTATTTGTCTTATCAGTACTCGCATTCATCGCCCAGGTTCCTGATTCATTAGCCAGTGACTTTGTGAAATTTTGATAACCATTGTCATAAAATGCAGGTTGTACAGCCTGATCAACTTCAAAAGTAAATAAGTTATATACTGGTATATTATCAGGCACTTCTGGTTCCACTGTAGTAGATTTAGCACTTCCAGTAGCCATCATTAAACATAGCAAAGATGTAGTAGCTAACATTTTCCAATATTTTTTCATACAATACCCCCTACTTATTTTAAAGTAGCCATATACGCTTTCGTTTGCGCTTCTAATGTAGCGGTTTCCATACCTAACGTACCATAAGTCACAAATGGTTTCAACCAAGTAGTACCAATTAGTTGACTAGTAGCTTTAAATGGCAATACTAATTCATCAATAGTTACATCAAAACGACTTCCTTTTGTATAGTCCTCTGCTTTTGCCCCTGTAGAAAGTGCTAACATCAATTCTTTACCATGTAAAGCTGTGCCTGTTGAACCATAAGCCCAGCCATGTTCAAATACTTCATCTTCCCACTGTTTCAATAAAGGTGGGCAAGAATACCAATAGAATGGAAATTGCAGTACAATTCTATCCGTTGCTTCTAATATTTTTTGTTCTGCTTTTACGTCAATTTTACCATCTGGGTATATTTCATACATATAACGAACATCAACTTGTGCGCCTTCAGCGGCTTTTGCTAAGGCCTTATTTACTACAGAATCACTCATATGTGGATGGAATACAAATACTGTTGTTTTCATAATAATCTCCTTTATTGTATCTCTACTTCTAACGTATCTAAAATTTACTACATTATTTTTATATTTCACTATATCATTTTTAATATTTTACTAGATTATGTTCTTAAATTATTATTTACCTCGAAACGAGGTTACATTATCAGCTATCAAATTAGCCTGAAACTCACGAATTGTATAAACCGCCTTATCTGGATAATAGCTATCTTTAGCAATCAGTGCCTCTATAGCCTCTCGAGATTCCGCTTGCGCCATAACAATACCAGCTGCTTCTTGATCTCTATATGGCCCTACCACTAAAAAATGTCCAGACTCAAACTGCTCTTTAAACCAAGCACGATGTCCTTCCAGTAGCTTTTCAGCCTGTTCTTAATTTGCTATTAACAATGCAATAGTTATAAAAATATTAACTTAACCTACGTTTTAAGAAGTCCTACTAGTAACGGATATATACTAGCATAAATAATTTGCTCTACTGAAATTGTCCTATAATGAATGTTAGCCGTGTCCATAGCTAGTTTTTGTTTAGTTGATGGATTTACATAGGGGTATACTCCATATATAAAAGGGAAAAATGCATATCCAAAATCAGCACGCTTTTCATCTGTTAGTTCCGGAAAAAATTTTGCTAACCCAGCATCGATGCAAATCATTGCTTCTTTAAACACGTCTTTAAATGCCACTAAAAACTCTAATCGACTATGTTCTTCTATTTCATACAAATTAGTACATTGAATCCGTAATAATAACTCATGATTAGATAACGATTTAGCTAATTTTTTTACATATGTATCGGCTAATAATGACGGTTGCTCATTAATTTCTCGCAATTCTACTACCCATACTTTATATTCCCGCGTAAGTAAACTTAAAAATATTTCTTCCTTGGTTTTAAAATAATTATAGATAGAAGACCGTGAAATACTTGTTATTTCACCTATGTCTTTTAAATTAACTTCATTAAAACTCTTAGTTCTATACAATATTTCACAAGCATCCATAATTTCCTCAGGACGCTGCGATACTATTTTATTAGATGATCGCGCCATATCATCACCTCTTTTTATGCACACTTAGGAATAAACATTGTTTTAATTAGGGTAAAATTATCCTTTAATGTATTCCTTCATTTATATCAGCTGATGATTATATTATATCTTTTTACTGACACATCGTCAATATAATTCTGACATAATGTCAGAATTATATTGAATCAATAACAATCGTACCTTCTAACTGGTTAATTTCGTCCACAACTATATTTTATTTTGTTAAAGACCGAATAATTCTCGCTGGATTACCAGCAACAATTACATTAGCAGGCACATTCTGAATAACAACAGAGCCAGCACCCACGATAGAATTATCACCAATCGTAATGCCTGGCAACACTGTTACATTACCACCAAGCCATACCCTTTTCCCTATATGAATAGGTCTAGACTGAGTGCTTTCTCTACTAAAGGGATTTTCAATATGATTTGTTGTTAATAAATGGACTCCTGGACCAATTAATGCATAATCGTCTAAAAAAATGCCACCACGATCCATAAATACACAATTAAAATTTATAAATACAGACTTACCGATGTGTATATTGTGACCATAGTCTGTATAAAATGGTGGATTCATTCTAAAGGATTCATCAATCTCACTATTAGTTATTTCAGAGAATATATGACGTATCTCATCCATCTCATGATACCCTGTATTCAATTTAGCCGTTAATGTCTGTGCCTTTCTAATAATCTTATGAATCGCTAAATATTCTTCATCCTTTGTAGAAATAACCTGACCCGCTAATTCCCGTTCAAAAATAGACTGTCTTAATGGTTCTTCAGACATCTGACTCCTTCTTTCCGCATACTCCCACAACACTGATAAAATTATCTTTATAGATTCTACTAAAAAAATAAGACCGATTACACTTTCTACTGTAATCGGTCTTTAACTACTCGTCTAATACTTATTCTTTTTAAACAAAAATGCCTTTTAAGCATTTTTATTGTAAATCTTCTTATTTTAATCCTTTAGATACTAACCATTGTTCAGCTAACGCACCAACTTATCAAGATTAATCCAGCAAAAAACTTCTATATAGATGTTATTGACAGTGTCATCTCCTTATGATAAGCTTTATATAGATTCTATATAGAAGTTTTTATTCATGTGATTAATATGGAGGTGGCTTTTGGATCGGGAAATAGGTTATTTAATAGGTCGGATCCATTTGTTGAGTAACCGATTACTAAACCGTTTATTGCAAGAACATAATATTACCAGCTTTAACTCTGAGCAAGGCAAAATTTTATATCAACTTTGGAAAAACGACGGCATTACTATGTCTGAATTAGCCACTAATACAGGGCTTGCTTTAAATACGCTATCTAAAATGCTACAAACTATGGAACAACAGCATTTAGTTGAACGTCGAGTCAAAGATGGCGATAAACGTAGTAAACGCATATTTTTAACACCTTTAAGTAAACAAGCTAAGGCAGATTCAGCTATCATCAGCCAAATGATGACAAGCAAAGCATATAATGGTTTTTCAGAATCTGAAATTTTACATTTTGAGGCACAATTAAGAAAAATATTAAGTAATTTAGAATGATATTTGTAAACCTACATTAATATTGGATAATTTATAAGAATATTAAGTATTTTATAGTAATATTTTAAAAAGCAAAAGGAGATATTTATTATGACCAGCAAAGAACTAAAACCTATCGTTACATCGATTATAGAAGCACCATCTTGTTGCCCAGAATTAAAAGAAGTAGCACAAGCGTGGTTAAACTCACTTGGCACTGAACAAGAAGCTGCTGCAACTGAAAAATTAATGGCCGAAGCAAAAGCTGATATTACTACTGTTGATAATTTAATTGCTTTAACAGGTTCCGAATTAGGCGTTCAAATTTTTGGCGAAAAATTGGCTCAAGACTTACATGCTCATGGACTAGACATTAAAAGTAAAGGTGCTATGTATTGTGATTGTCCAGCTTGCGCCGGTTGCCTAGCTATTATAGAAGGATAAATTGTTTATATTCTTATTTTAATTAGCGTAAAATCTTAGAATGAATTATCATATATAATTATTATATAAAAAAGCTGTAACCGAGGATTCATCCTTAGTTACAGCTTCTTTAATTTAAAATGTAAAATGTTTTATATCTTTACATGGGTAAGTTTACCAATGTTTTTACTTACTCTCTATACATACATTTCGCTTATTTATATTCACGCAATTATATTCACTTAATTATATCTATCTAAGCAATTATTTTTTAATCACTACACGTTGACTAATATCTTCTTTTTCTTTCGCATCTGGTTCTGCCACAATACCACCAAATGGCATTTGAGCATCTAACACCCAATTGCTAGGCAAATCAAATAATTTCTGTACCGCTTCATTAATCACTGGATTATAATGCTGTAAAGAAGCACCAACCCCTAATTCACGTAATCCTTCCCAAATGGTAATCTGAAGCATACCAGCTGACTGAGCCGCCCAATGAGGAAAACGTTCAGCATACATTGGGAACTGATCTTGCAAACTTTCTACAGTGGGTTGATCTACAAAATATAAAATAGTCCCATAGCCAGCTTTAAAGCTATCAATTTTTTCACGAGCTACCTTGCCTTCAAATACATCATAAATAGTATCCCATAGGGCATCATGTTGCGCACCAAGTGCAACCACTACGCGAGAACTTTTCATATTAAAAGAATCAGGTGTTAGTTCAGTGGCTTTTTCCACCAAATCCACAACTTCTTCTGCTTTCACCGGTAACTCTTTGTTAATATTGTAATAGGTACGACGTTTTTCTGCTACTTCTAATGTTTTCATAATAAACCTCCTCAATTAAGACCTCTGTAATTTTCGTAATCCAATGCTGTATCAGTGTAATACTACATAAATTATACATAACTGATTTTTTAGTCCTAACTTGTCTTATTCATCTTTACAAGTTAATTATATACCTTATTTCGAAAAATATCAATATATAAATTTCAAAAAAAGAGGCTCTATAGAGCCTCTTCCTTAATTCATTATTCCTGTGTAGATTTATTAGCCGTCAACTTTCGCTGAATTAAAGCCGCACCAACAACTAGCACAATACATCCAATTTTAAATGGCAAGGTAATTGGATCAATGTAATCAAATACATACTTATCAGAGTGGATCATTTCGCCACCAATCCAACCTAAAATACCACCACCAAAGAATAGAATAGCTGGATATTTGTCAATTAATTTCACAAATAAAGTACTACCCCAAATAATAATTGGCACCGTAATTAAAATCCCTGCCAATACTAGGCCCATATGACCTTCAGCAGCACCGACAACACCAATTACATTATCAATCCCCATGATACCATCGGCAATGACAATCGTAATAATAGCATCTCGTAAATTACTTTTAGCTTCAATATTATGGGATGACTCTGAATTAGCCATTAATTTATAACCAATCCAAAGCAATAAAATACCGCCTACTAAACGTAAACCTGGTATATTATTAATCGCCTCAATAAATAGGAACGCCATAATCAAACGCAATGCAATGGCACCAAAAGTCCCCCAGAAAATCGCTTGTTTACGATGTTTATCCTGTAAATTTTTGGCTGCCATACCAATAACAATCGCATTATCACCGGCTAATAGAATATCAATAACAATAATCTTTGCAATAGCCATTAAACCTGCAGCTGTAAACAGTTCCAAATTCAATACCCCCGTTTTCAATTTTTCAATATATCTTAATCGCATTTCATCAATCTAGCAAAATTATTATATCGAAAAAAACTAGTCTTGTCGATAGTTTTAATACAGTAAATCAAAATTTTTATAAATTTCTACTAAATAGGTTCTACTTTTCATTATCTTTCCCCTATGTTACAATAAAGTTATAATAATTAACTATGTAATTTTCCCTATAAATACAGTTCTCCGATGCTCATTGGAGATTTTTTTATTGTCTATATTCAATACTTCACTAAGGAGGCGCTATGCACCCAACCTTTAAACTTTTTGAAAAAATGCAATTATTTATTCGATTAGCATTACCAATTATCCTTACCCAATTTTCTCTAATTGCAGGTTCTTTCGTATCCATTTTATTAACCGGTCAATATAGTACTGTAGACCTTGCGGGTATCTCAGTAGGCTATAATATTTGGGTTGCCTCTTTCTTTGGTGTCATGGGCATATTACTTGGCATTTCTCCTATTATTGCTCAATTGTTAGGCGCCAATAAAAAGGAAAATATTCCTACCATTATCGCCCATGGTCTATATCTTGCAATAGCGTTAGGGCTATTACTTATAGTACTTGGAATCATTACATTGCAGCCTATTTTATCGTTAATTAATCTAGAACCAGCAACAAGGGCGATTACCAACCAGTATATGATTGCGATTGCCTTTGGTATGGTCCCGCTTATGGGAAGTAGTGTTCTGCGCAATACTGTAGATTGTCATGGTTATACCCATTACTCTATGTATATTATGATGTCTAGTTTTGTATTAAATGTGATTTTAAACTATGGCTTAATTCTTGGTCATTTTGGTTTTCCTGCACTTGGCGGTCTTGGTGCTGGTATTGCCACTGCCATTTGCTCTTGGTATAACTTTTTGGCTTACTTTTTCATTTTACTATATAACAAAGCCTTTAAGCCTTATCGTATTTTTCGTTGGTGGCCAAAATTCCAATTTCCCTATATTATTGAACAGCTAAAATTAGGGATTCCCATTGGTATTGCCATATTCTGTGAAATGAGTTTATTTAGTGTCGTAGGCTTAATCATGGCCTATTATGGCACACAAATTATAGCTGCTCACCAAGCAGCTATTAGTTTTACCAATTTATTTTATTGTTTCCCACTTAGTCTAAGCATTGCCTCTACCATTGCTGTTGGTTACGAAGTCGGCGCTAAACGCTATAAAGATGCAAAGCAATATGCTTATATCGCCCGTGGTCTAGCCCTCATTATTGCTGGACTTATTTGTATGTATAGCTTTACTCACTTACTAGAAATTGCCAGTTTTTATACCAATGATCCACATATGATTCAATTAATCAGTAGCTTCTTGTCCTATGCAGTCTTCTTCACCGTAATTGATGCTTTTGGCACACCACTACAAGGTGTTCTACGGGGCTATAAGGATGTACGTATTATTTCTCTAATTGCCCTGATTTGCTATTGGGGCCTTAGCTTGCCAATTGCTGCGTTCTTCACCCTTGTCATGGACTACGGACCTTATGGCATTTGGATGGGCCTCTTAGGTGGTGTGGCTTGTTCAGCAGTAGCGTATACAGTGCGTGTCTGGTTTATTCAATACAAAAGATATGATAAAATAATGTAAGAGTCCATTTATAAAAAAGGAGTGTTAGTATGAAAAAAGTTTTTACTATGTGCTGCTGCTTTTAAACATGTCTATAATATAGATTTTTAAACTAAATAAATCACAAAAGCCGAAGCTAAATTGATAACAATCAACATGCTTCGGCTCTTTTTATCTATTATATGTTATGCTTTTACTAAAAAACAATGGTGCGGTTGGCGGGACTTGAACCCGCACGCTCGAAAGCACTGCCACCTGAAGACAGCGTGTCTGCCATTCCACCACAACCGCAGAATATGCCCTAATTGTATTCCTTTTAATTAAAAGTGTCAAATAAAACCATGCTACAATTTACAATGTTATATGTCAAACTTCCCCAAGCTAAAGCATACTTCGCAAGGCTCTTTTTCCTTATTAAATATCCCAAAAAGCATACTATAACACTATTTCTCGACTAAATGATAACTATTTTGTAATAGCGTTTTAACTAATTCAATATTAACGGTTTGATCAAGAACAATGGTAATCCAATGTTTTTTATTCATGTGATACGCAGGAAATATATGCACATAATCAACTAAATCGGCAACAGTTTCAGGAAGTACTTTAACATTTAACACATCAATATAACCATCTCTATCCTTCACTAAATATTTATAAGGAATATTCATAAATAAACCATACCATTTCTTAGTGTGATTTGTTTTGAGGGTGCAATAAGAAGCAAATTTATCCCATGGTTCTTCGGGAATCGTCTGATATTGCTCATACACATATGTTAATAATTCTTTACGTCGATTAAACGAATCAAAGCTATGAGCTATAACCTCTTTGATTAGTTTATCAACATCAGCCCTTAATTTACCAATAAAAGCGCCTTCACTACTTGGCACATTAAATAATTCATATTCTATATGCTCTGGCTCCTCATAAATAGTCACTTTAAAACTTTTATTAGTTATCTCAAATTCAGCCTCTAGCGTGTCATGGCCTAACTCTTTAGTTAATCGATAACTTGTTCCAACTTTTTTAAATCCATATTCTAACGCTTTTGAAGTATTAAAAATATGTGTATTAAAGATTTCATTATAATACATATTAGCTAGCCTTCTTTACGCTTTTATTTACTTTTAACTTCACCAAGAATATCTCGCATTTGTGCCGTTCCAGCATTATCTTGTTGTTTCCACGTCAAGGCAACTACCGTAATTTTACCATTTTTTACAGATGCTACATCTGTTGGCGTTGCTTCTGGTTCAAACCCCAATTTACCACCAATCCAATAATATTTACGCCCTTTTCTATCTTCACGAGGATCAATAATATCATAGTATTGTTGTAACCCTTGGTCTAAAATTTCGCAATTGGACCAACCTACGGGCCCCTCTTTAGCAAAATTCATATTTAACAAACCACGATATTGTTGTTTTGCAAATACGGTTTCAACAAACTCACGAATAAATGGCATAATTTCAGCACTACGAGCCGGACTATATCGTTCTACCGATACAGCTAAGGCTGGTACATTATAGAACAGAGCTTCCATAGCAGCACTCACAGTACCAGAATATAAAGCATCAGAGCCTAAATTAAAGCCATTATTAACACCAGAAATTACTAAATCAGGCATATCATTCTTCAAAAAATGAGACAAAGCAAATTTCATACAATCAGTCGGTGTCCCTGTTACTGCAAAGCGTCTAGGATTGTCACTATCTTCTGAAAAACGTCGTAAACGTACAGGCATCTGAATCGTAATTGCATGCGATTTAGCACTTTGCTCAACTTCAGGTGCAATCACTGTTACTCGATGATGTTTAGCCAGTTCTGCACCCAAATCTAATATTCCCTTAGCCCATACACCGTCATCATTTGTTAATAAAATATGCATAGTCGTTTATAGATCCTTTCTTCTCACCATAAAACAGGCTATTCATTCTGTTTAGCTAATAGCCAGCCTATATTTTCATTACCAATCATCAAATAGATTAGTTAATATCGCTATATATCACACTATATATCATACATCACTACATATTATTATATATTAAAAAAGTGCCTATTTACTAGACACTTTTCTTATTATCACTTACTACCGTAATTGACAATTTATTTTTTTATTTTTTTATCCGCGTTCCCCATGCGGGTCAATTTAACTTCGCCTAAAGCAACCCCACGAGTATGTTCAGTATGCGCCCATACTTTATCGTGACGATTTAAATAGCCTAAAAAAGTAACCGGCACCCAACTATACATAAATAATGGATATACCAAATAATATAACCAAACTTTTGGTGGCACTTTAATGCTGGCCAATACAATTAAGGGGAATAAATACTGACCTATCCCTATAATTGTCCATACAGTAACTGGTAATATTTGATAAATAATATTCGTATATATCGGCACATATGCATTAATATAGGTCATAATCAAATAAAATGTAGATACTAATAAAAAGTATGGCTGACTAATTTGAATAATCCCATCTAAAATACGGAAGTTACCTTGCTTAATGCCTTCTACGAAAAGTTTAGGAATATAGCGTTCACCACAATCAAAATGACCTTGAGCCCAACGTTTTCGCTGACGCCACGATTGCATAAAACCTAGCGGTTTTTCATCATATACAATAGCATCGTGAGCCCAGGTTGTTTTAATACCATGGATTAGTAACTTCATGGAAAATTCCATATCTTCCGTTAAACAATTACAATCCCAACCGTAATTTTTAATAATATCTGTGCGGATACACATACCAGTACCACCTAGCGCGGTTGATAATCCTAGATTATATTTCGCTAAATGCCACATATGATTGACCTGCCAAAAAGCAATAGCAAATGTACCAGCTACCCATGTATCTGTTGGATTTTTAGCATTTAAATATCCTTGAATTACAGGTTCGCCTAACTCTAAGTGATGATTCATTTCCAACAAGAAATTAGGATGTACTAAATTATCGGCATCAAAAATTACAAAGGCATCATACTTGCGTTCCATTTCATAAATGCGATTAAACATCCATCCCATGGCATAGCCTTTACCCACTTCTTCAAGGTTCTCACGCTCATGAACCATAGCACCAGCTTCACGAGCAATCCGTGCTGTTTGATCTGTACAATTATCAGCTACTACAAAAATATCATATAGCTCATTAGGATAATCTAAAATTTTTAAATTCTCCACTAGCTGGCCTACAACGGCTTCTTCATTGTGAGCACATATAATAATGGCAAATGAGTTCTTAGGCGTATAATTCTTTTTTTCTTTCCTTCGCCACATTCCCGAAACTGCTAAAATAAAGTAATAAATCGTGTAAAACACAATAATTACCTGTAAGGGAATCATGATAAGGTCAAGAATATAATCCATTTACGTCCTTCACCTCTCACCGTTTTACAAGATTAATAATCGTATTACAAATACCAAATACAGCATATAAAGCAAAGATAAGCACAGGCCAACTATGCCAATCAAGAACTAGCGCAATAATCCCTAATAGAGCTACAATAGCCAAAGCTAACGTATTCACTGGATCCGCACCTTTACCTTTAAAATCTGGATGATGCACGCGGCTTACCATCAAATAGCCTACAATCACCATTAGGATCATCAACAACCACTCTGGTACACGAATACCAGACAATACATAAGTAGCCGCCATGCAACCCGCTGCTGGTATTGGTAATCCTAAGAAATATCCATGCACTTCATCAGTCATGATATTGAAACGAGCTAATCGGAAGGCACCTAATACAGAAAAAGCTAATAAAGGTACATAACCTAACCAACCCGTATGGCTCAATTGATACATATAGAGCATATAAGCTGGTGCTACACCAAAGCCGACTACATCAGCTAAGGAGTCTAATTCACGTCCCATTGGCCCTGATACGCCAAGCGCACGGGCTACACGACCATCACAACCATCAGCTAATAACGATAACAACACACAAATAGCTGCTAATGTAAATTCACCGTTAGCTGCCATAGTAATGCCTACGACGCCAAAGGATAAATTAGCAGCCGTAAACATATTTGGAAAAATTGATTTATCCATTATTTGGCAGCCTCCCAATAATTGATTCCCCACCACGTACATAATCGCCTTTTTTAACACAAATATCGACTGACTTAGGCACAAAAATTTCAGTACAAGACCCAAATTTTATCATCCCATATAGTTGACCTTTTGCCAACGTATGTCCTAAATCAGTCCACGATACAATACGACGGGCTAATAATCCTGCAATTTGTGTAACTAAAATTTCAATGCGTCCATTGTCAATACCAATGGAATGGCGTTCATTTTCATAGCCTACGGTCTTCTTGTAAGCTGGTAAAAATCCGCCACATGTATATTGTCGGAACGTAATTTTCCCTTCCATAGGTGCTCGATTTACATGCACGTCAAAAACAGATAAGAAAATCGTTACCTTTTTACATTCAGTATTTAAGAATAAATCTTCATATACTTCACTTACTTCCATAACTTTTCCATCCGCTGGTGATACCAATACATCAGGATCTGTCGGAATTTCACGTTTGGGATTTCTAAAAAAGAACGTAAAAAAGCAAGCGAGTATAAAGGGTATAATCGCCACATACGGAGATAAAAAATATCCCACTAAAATAGCTATCAGAAAGGTTACCCCAATGAAAGGATACCCATCTTTAACAATAAACCCTGTGGGCATCTCGCACCACCTCTCTATTTTTTTGCTTGTTTCACTGCCCACATAAATTTAGGCAATGCCATCATACGACCAAGACGCTGTGGCTGATTCAACAATCGATATAACCATTCCAATCGATTCCGTTGCATCCACTCAGGAGCCCGTTTTACCGTCCCTGCCATAACGTCAAAAGAACCACCTACACCAATGGCTACAACACCATCTAAATGAGATAGTTTTTCAGTAATCCACTTTTCTTGTTTAGGTACGCCTAAAGCAACTAATACAAGTTTAGTTTGACCAGCTTCAATCGCCTGAATAATATTTTTTTCCTCTTGGTCATCAAAAAAGCCGGAATGGATACCGACTACTTCTAATGGACCTACCTTAGCCTCCATATTTTTTACGGCTTGCTCAGCTACACCTGGCCCAGCCCCTAAAAAATACACAGGCGTTTTATGTTGTGCCGCTTTTTGTAATAAAGCAACCGCTAAATCACAACCAGCTACACGTTCCGGAATGTGCTGCCCTAATTGCTCGGCAGCCCATAATACCCCCGCTCCATCTGGAACGGCTAAATCTGCTTGTTTTAAAATGTCGTGCAACTCTTTATCATGTCGGGCTCGCATAACCATTTCAGCGTTAACCGTGACTACAGTATGTAGCCCCGGCTCAGAATATAAATCCTGTACACGCTGAATTGCTTCATTCATGGTTATAACATCAACCGGCACATTAAGAATGCTCAATTGATTACGCAAAACAAATACACCTCAATAATCAGCCGCTATAGTTAGGCGCTTCCACGGTAATACTTACATCATGTGGATGACTTTCCTTAAGCCCAGCAGCAGTAATTTGGATAAACTGAGTATCATTAATCATTTCTTGAATATTATGGCAACCACAATATCCCATGCTTGCTCGTAGACCACCTACCATTTGGAAGATAGTATCAGCTAACATACCTTTATAAGGTACACGGCCTTCAATGCCTTCTGGAACAAGCTTTTTAGCTTCAGTCTGGAAGTAACGATCTTTACTCCCTAATTTCATAGCCCCTAAGCTTCCCATACCACGGTATACTTTGTAGCTACGACCTTGGTAAATAACCGTTTCACCAGGACTTTCATCAGTACCAGCTAAAATATTCCCCATCATAACAACATTCGCACCAGCAGCAATCGCTTTAGCAATATCGCCAGAGTATTTAATCCCACCATCAGCAATAATTGGAATGTTATAGCGATGACCTACTGCTGCACATTCATAAACAGCAGTAATCTGTGGTACACCAATCCCAGCAATAACACGAGTCGTACAAATAGAACCAGGCCCAATCCCTACTTTAACCGCATCAGCACCAGCTTCAATCAAAGCCTCCGTGCCAGCTGCCGTCGCCACATTACCTGCAATGACTGGAATATGTGGATTCGCTGCTTTTAATTCCTTTAATGTACGTAATACACCGGCAGAATGTCCATGGGCTGTATCGACAATGATTACGTCAACTTTGGCAGCTACTAATGCATCCATACGGTCATACAAGTCTTTGCTTACCCCAACGGCAGCCCCAACAAGCAAGCGACCACTTGCATCTTTAGCTGAGTTAGGATATTTTGTAGCCTTTTCAATATCTTTAATTGTAATTAAGCCTTTTAAATTACCGGCCTCATCAACTAATGGTAATTTTTCAATTCGATGTTTACGCAAGATTGCTTTTGCATCTTCTAACGATGTTCCTACAGGCGCTGTCACAAGATTTTCTTTTGTCATTACTTCGCCAATAGGACGATTTAATTCATTTTCAAAACGCATATCACGGTTAGTAATAATACCTACTAATTTACCATTTTCTGTAATAGGTACACCTGAAATAGCATACTTGCGCATTAACTCTTCTGCATCCGACAATAAGTTTTGAGGACTTAAATAAATTGGATCAACGATGATACCATGTTCGGAACGTTTTACTTTATCCACCTCATGAGCCTGTTCTTCAATGGACATATTTTTGTGAATAACACCCATACCACCTTCACGGGCCATAGCAATCGCCATACGTGACTCGGTAACCGTATCCATACCGGAACTAATCATTGGAATATTGAGCTTAATATCACGAGTTAGGTTCGTAGTCAACTCTACTTGATTAGGCAACACATCTGATGCCGCTGGCACTAACAATACATCATCAAATGTTAACCCACGTAACCCAAACTTATCTTCTCTCATGGTAACTTCCTTTCTCCTTAATTTGCTTAATTGGTTCAGTCTACTTAGCAATCTGAAAACAAATTGACGTCTTAATCGTCACTACGCCAAAACTAGTAATGGGCTTATTTCTCAGAGCGCATTACGCCGGCTTCCATAAAATTATCTTTTTTCATATCTGTAAAAATAACTTTTACCGCTTCTTTAGGTACTTTAATAATGTCTACTGTTGCTTTAGTGATTACTTCGCCTAATTCTTTTTTCTGTTCAAAGGTACGACCTTCAACTAGCTCCACATGAATAATTGGCATTCTCTTCAACCTCCATCATCGAAATACGTGTATGTCTATAATAGATATAATACTTTATCTATTTAGACTTCTCTATCATATTATTTTACTACATAAGGCCTATTCTGTATATGCTAAAATAGAGTATTTTCTCAAATTATAAAAACTAAATGGTAATCATTTTTTACGCCCAAACTAGGCAGTTTCTTTAACTATAAATAATGCGTTGAAAACTCTCACCAAAACGACGCTTCAACTCTGGTTTCATTTGAGAAATCCCCTTATCAAAACCAACTTGGCCCAACCAACGCTTAGCGTCTTGGCGAGCAGCTACTAATAAGTCTATATCTTTTAAAATATTAGCAAGCCGTAAATCTGGTAAGCCGGATTGCGCTAAACCAAACAATTGCCCTGACCCACGGAGTAATAAATCTTGTTCTGCCACTATAAATCCATCCTGCGTTTCTGTCATAACCTGCAATCGTTGCCGGCTATCCTCACTGCGACTATCACTCACTAAAATACAATAAGACTGTGTATTGCCACGACCGACTCGACCACGCAACTGATGCAGTTGAGATAATCCAAACCGTTCCGCCCCTTCCACGCACATAATAGTCGCATTAGGCACATTGACACCAACTTCAATAACGGTTGTTGAAACCAATAACTTAGTTCGTCCTTTATAAAAATCTTCCATAACCGCTTCTTTATCGCTAGCACTCATACGTCCATGCACAAGCCCTACACCAAATTTGCGATTATATTTCTCAGCTAACTCTTCATATAATTGTTCCGCTGCTACTAAATCCAATTTTTCTGATTCTTCAACTAATGGACACACCACATACACCTGATGTCCAGCGGCCATTTCTTTTTCAAAAAATACATACAACCGTTCTTTATAGGTAGAATTTACAGCATACGTCAATACCGGTTTACGTCCTGGTGGCATTTCTTTAATTAAACTCACTTCCAAATCACCATAAATAGATAAAGTCATGGTTCGCGGAATCGGTGTTGCTGTCATAACTAACATATGCGAATTTGTGCCTTTACGCTGTAGTGTAGCACGCTGTTCAACACCAAAACGATGCTGTTCATCAACGATAACCAATGCTAACTTTTTAAATTGTACCGCTTCTTGTATAAGCGCATGCGTACCAATCACAATATCAATCGCGCCAGTGGCTAAGCCTTCATAAATTGCTTGCCGTTCAGCGGTCTTCGTAGAGCCCGTTAATAAAGCCATCTTCAAAGCCGGTATGGTACTAGTTTCTTCTTTTCCTATTGCCTCTGCAGCTACAGCTTGTAACCAGGGCTTCATAAGTTCCTGTAAGCTTTCATAATGCTGTTGCGCCAAAATTTCAGTAGGCGCCATAAGAGCCCCTTGGTAGCCATTTTCCACAACTTTAATTAACGCTAACGCTCCTACCACTGTTTTCCCTGACCCTACGTCCCCTTGCAAAAGCCGTCGCATCGGTCGCTCCGACTCCATATCAGTGGCAATTTCTTGAAAAGCTTTACTTTGATCACCAGTCAACTGAAAGGGTAACTGCTCTAAAAAATCGTGAACTAAATTACCAGAAGGCTGCATTTTAACACCTTCTTCGTCTTGCTCACGCGCTCTTAATAATAATAACCCCGCTTGCATAATAAATAATTCTTCATAAGCTAACTGTTTTCGCGCCATTTCATAACGCTCTACCGTCAAAGGACTATGCATTTCTTTAAACGCTTCATACCGTGACATAAAATTCTGTTCTTGACTCACGTGAGCCGGTAATAATTCTGGTAATGAATCATGCGACGCAAACCAATTAGTAATCGCCTGTCGGACCACAAATTGACTGACGCCTTCCACTAAAGGGTATACAGGCACAATGCCAGCTTCTGCCATCTGACCTTCACGAAGCATTTCTATATGAGGTGAATTCATCTGTAAGGAACCATAAGCAAATTCCACTTTTCCATATACATGAAGGCGTTGCCCTACTTTATAAAAATTCTTCTTATACCCTTGATTAAATAAAACTACCTTTAACCGTCCCGTAGTATCGCCAATGGTAATTTCTAAAATAGAAAGACCTCGCCTAGGTTTCTTCTCTTGTATATGTAAAACAGTACCTTCCGTAGCCCCAACAGCCCCTTGTTTCAAGGCCCCTATACAATAAGTGGCACTACGATCTTCATAGGTTCTTGGAAAATACGTCAACAGTGAGGATATATCGGTAATCCCTAATTTATTTAGTTGTTTAACGCGGCTAGGTCCTACACCCTTTATAGTTAATAACGATTCTTCCATGAACGTTTCAATACCTCCTAACTACAGCCTGTAAAAACACACCAATAGGTCTCAGCTAGCGCTTTGTAAAAGTGATTTCTAATCTTCAAATCTATGATATAATAATACTGTTAAGAAAGATAGTACGGCAATTTATAAGATTCGTCAACGAATTTAATTATGTACTTGCTTTATTCTGTCCCCTTGTGATAGAATACATATGTTATGTTGTAAATTATGCTTGGAGGTGGAAATTATGGCAAACCTTTGCGAAGTATGTGGCAAAACCACCGCTAGCGGTATGAACGTGAGTCACTCTCACATCCGCACGAAAAGGACCTGGAAGCCAAACATCCAGAGAGTACGAGCAATTGTAGACGGCGAAACCAAAAAGGTAAATGTATGCACTCGCTGCCTTCGTTCCGATAAAATTACACGCGCGTAAAAAATAAGAAGGTACATGTACTCTAAAGAAACTGCTATGACAAATGTCATGGCAGTTTTTTTATTACCCTATTTTAATTGGCTGGGTCCCAAATTCTCGGAATATATATTTCTTTAAATAGTTTTATAGCATACTGATCCGTTAAACCAGCTACATAATCTACAATATCTGTAAGTGAAATAATTCTATCCTCACCTCCCTGACGAACCACTTCATGGCGTAACAATTCAGGGTTTTCTAAATAATGTAAAAATAAATATTTCACTACATGGGCTGCCCGATTACGGTCAGGAATCAAAGTCGGTGCTTTATACACTTCCGTAAACATAAAGCGTCTAAACTCGTTCATTACATCGGTCACTTCAGCCGACATAAAAATCTCCGTTTTATCCATAGACTCACGCACCATATCCATGACCATAGTAGTTATCATCTGTGATGGCGTAGTCCCCAATACTTCGCGCACAGAACGGGGCAAATCCCCAATAGATAACATGCCCGCTCGTTGTGCATCATCAAAATCATGGCACAAATACGCAATACGATCCGCTAATCGAATAATCTGACCTTCCATAGTGACCGGTTTATGAGCCCCTGTATGCCCAAGAATGCCATCCCGCACTTCTTTCGTTAAATTAAGTCCTTGTCCATCCTTTTCAAGTACTTCCAACGTACGCAAACTTTGCTCATTGTGGTTAAAATGCCCCACCAAATCACGCAAGGCATATTCTCCTACATGACCAAAAGGGGTATGCCCCACATCATGGCCCATAGCAATCGCTTCTACTAAATCTTCATTAAGTCGTAATGCACGCGCCACCGTACGACCAATTTGACCTACTTCTAGCGTATGAGTCATGCGTGTTCGATAGTGATCTCCTGGCGCAATATATACCTGTGTTTTATGCTTTAAACGACGAAAACATTTGCTGTGTATAATGCGATCTCGATCGCGTTGAAACGCTGTCCGTAAAGGATCAGGTGCTTCCTCACGATCTCGTCGAGCCGTACGACTCTTAGTCGCCTGTGGCGATAATATCAAATCTTCTCTAGCTTCAATTTCTTCTCGTATCGTCATATAAGCCTCCTAGCGGCCTTGTTCTTGTTGTTTATTCCGTTCAATAATCTGCATTACAAAAGAAGCCGTTTCTTCAATTGACTTATTGGATACATCAAGTACTGGGCAATGAACGCGACGCATAACCGCTTTTGCATACGCCAATTCTTCTTCAATACGTGCCACCGTTGCATAATTAGCTTCGCCATCTAGCCCCATTGTACGTAAACGTTCGCTACGAATATTATTTAATTTATAAGGATCAATAATAAGACCTACGACCTTTTTAGGCGGAATCTTAAATAACTCTTCTGGTAATGGCACTTCAGGAACTAAAGGCAAATTAGCCGCCTTTATTTTTTTATAGGCTAAAAACATAGATAATGGCGTTTTACTCGTTCGTGAAACACCAATAATAACAATATCTGCTTTTTCAAAGCCTGACGGATTTTTACCATCATCATATTTAACAGCAAATTCAATGGCTTCTACTTTTTTAAAGTACTCCTGGTCTAACTTGTGAATCATACCTGCCGTTAAACGAGGCCGTGTATCGGCTACGCTCCCTACCGCATCTAGTACAGGTCCCATAATATCTACAGCCTTAACATTTTGTTTTTGTGCTTCATTATGTAAATAACGTCGTAAGGTAGGCGATACAATGGTATGACAAATAATATGCTTCCCACGAGCCGCTTCCTTCACGACATCATCAATCTGTGTTTCTTGACTAATATAGGGAATGCGAATAATATCTATATTCTCTTTATCAAACTGACTCGCTGTTGCCCTTGCTACCGATTCTGCTGTTTCACCTAACGAATCTGAAATTGCAAAAATAATTTTATTTTCTTCCATGCCACACCTCAATTATGACAATTTACCCAATATACATTTATTATACAATGCTTGCTCACTACTATGCACGTAAAAATTAAGTAATCTATTTCACACCACAATCTAAAAATAATTTAGTCACTGTAGTTTTGGATATACGACCTAATACTTTATAGCGACGACGAGTCCCCTCTGTCTGTAACTCTACTACAGGCAGACAATCCACCTCATAATCAATCATCCGCTGTGCCGCTTCGACTACACTATCTTCTACATGACACGAAATCATTTTACTCACTGGTGTCATAATCATAGAAATAGGCATTGTTTTCGGATCATTCTGGCCAATAGCCGCCCGCAATAAATCTTTTCGTGAAACCAGCCCTAATAAAAAACCATCATCACAAACTAACACAGTCCCTACGTCTTCAGTAAACATAGTAACAATAGTATCGTATAAATTAGTGTCTGCCGTTACTGCCACAGCCTGCGCCATCACTTGGCCAACTGTAAATTGGCGAATTTCATTCGCTACAGGGCTGACACCTTGTTGGCCAATATAATAATATCCTACTTTAGGACGTGCATCCAAAAGTCCCATCATAGTAAGCACCGTTAAATCAGAGCGCAAAGCCGACCGCGTTAACGATAATTTAGCAGCAATCGCTTTACCTGTAATAGGGCCTTCATCCTTTACAATATTAACAATTGTATCTTGCCGTTCTGTTAATTGCAAAGTGTACCCTCCTTTCCAAATTGATGTTGAATGCAATGATAGGTCAAATTATGTTCTCTATAAAAAACAGGAGGCTAAGTAGCCTCCTGTTTCTTTAACATAGTATTACCACTCTAATTCATTGCCAAGAGTGCGACCGCGACCAGTCACAGCGTCAAGCATAATACGTTGTTCTAACTGAGCCACCATTTTCTTCGTAGCTTTTACAGCATCTGGATTAACAGAGATAGAATCAATACCACTGCGTACTAAGAATTCACAGAAATCTGGATATACGCTCGGTGCTTGACCACAAATGGATACCGTTTTACCATCGCGATGTGCTACTTCAATTAAATGATGAATAGCACGACGAATAGCTAAATTACGTTCATCATAAATATGTTGTACCGTTTCATTATCACGGTCACAACCAAGAATTAACATCGTCAAGTCATTGGATCCGATGGAATAACCATCAACATATTGATTAAATTGATCTGCCAAAATAATATTAGCAGGAATTTCAGCCATAAGCCAAATCTTGAAGTCAGCACTACGAGCCAAGCCATTTTCAGCCATAATGCGCGTCACTTCTGCCGCTTCTTTTACTGTACGACAGAACGGAATCATAACTTGTAAATTTTTGAAACCATATTCTTCACGCACTTTACGAATAGCTGCTAATTCTAATTGGAAAGCCGGTGCGTATTTAGGGTCATAGTAACGAGATGCCCCACGCCAGCCAAGTAACGCACTAGATTCATGTGGTTCGTGTTTGTCACCACCATTTAAATCACGATATTCGCTAGATTTAAAATCACTTAAACGAAGTACAACTTGACGAGGTGCCAACGCCTGACATACTTTACGCATGCCTTCTGCTAATGTATCAATAGCAAATTGGCTACGACCCGTTTCAATTAAATGCAATGGATGTTCATGAATGAACGTGGTCCAAATAAATTCTTCACGCATTAAGCCAATACCATCACATGGTAATACACCATATTTTTCAGCCAAATCAGGATCGCCAAGGTTCATATACACTTTAGTGCCGGTAACTGGAATATATTCACTGACTACTTGACTAGTTGCTTCTTCTTTAGGTTTTACTGCATCTTCTAAAATGCCGTCATATACAATACCATTAGTCGCATCAACTGTAATCATCTGCCCATCAGCAATACGGTTTGTAGCTTCTTCACTACGACTCTTAGTCCCTACAATACAAGGAATCCCTAATTCACGACTAACGATAGAAGCATGGCAAGTCATACCACCTGCATCAGTAACGATAGCTTTTGCTTTTTTCATAGCTGGCACCCAGTCTGGTGCAGTCATTGTCGTAACAAGAATTTCCCCTTCTTTGAAACTATCAATATCAGCTGGATCTAAAATGACATGTGCTTTGCCAGCTGCTTTACCAGGACTCGCTGGTAACCCTTTGACTACAATATCACGAGATGTAGTTGTCTGTACCGCTTCAGTAGCCGGTTTTTCTTCTTTATTTTTACGAGACCAAACCGTTTCAGGGCGTGCTTGAAGAATCCAAATCTTATTATCTCGTTCGTCAACGCCCCATTCCATATCCATATAGCAACCATAATGCTTTTCAATGGCTTTAGCATAAGTGGCTAATTCAAGGACTTGTTCATCCGTAATAACTTGTGTTTTGGCTTTTTCTTCTGGAATTACAATTTCTGCACAATCGCCATCAGGATTACGAACAAGGGCAATATTTTTATCGTTAATCATACGATTTTCGATTTTCATCTCTTTTTTATTAACGGTGAAGTTATCTGGTGTAACCGTCCCTTGTACTACATATTCACCAAGACCCCAAGAGCCTTCAATTAAAATGCTTTCATCATTACCAGTCACAAGGTCAACCGTAAACATAACGCCAGCTGCTTTAGAGAATACCATCATCTGAATAGCCGCACTCAAAGCTACAGTCATGTGATCAAAGCCTTGTTTTACACGATAATATGTGGCACGATCTGTAAAAGTAGAGGCATAACATTCTTTAACTTTTTGGATGATGACATCGGCTCCACGAACATTTAAATATGTATCTTGCTGACCGGCAAAACTTGCATCAGGTAAATCTTCAGCAGTAGCACTAGAACGAACAGCTACAAATGGATTTTCTTCTTTAACTTTTTCACCTAATTCAGCATACGCTTTTTCAATGGCTTCTGCTAATTCCTGTGGCATTTCTGCATCGCAAATCAATTTACGAATATTAGCACAGATTTCACGAAGTAAGGCTGAATTTTCTACATCGTCCAATTTATCAAGTTCTGCTTTAATTTTGTCTTCTAACCCAGTGCGTTCCATAAAGAACCGATAACCATGAGCAGTTGTAGCAAAACCGTATGGTACAGGTACATTTGTGGAGGAAGTCATTTCCCCTAACGAAGAAGATTTACCGCCTACTAAGGCTACATCTTCACGCTTTAATTCATCAAACCAAAGTACATATGCATTTTCACGATTCATTATATGAAACCTCCTGAAGAAAAGAAATACATCAATATAGGTAAATAGTACAACACATTTAATAGAATGTCAATCAATTTTTGCATCTCATAGACGATTAATACTCTAATTATATGAAAAAGAAGAGTTGATAGCTATCAACTCTTCTTTTGTTTTCTATATAGTGCAGCATATTTAAACTATTAAATAGTGCAACACATTTAATTACAATAAAACTACAATATAATTATAATTCTATCCTACTTGTTAGTTAAACTTAATTTTAATAAATTTACGTTTACCAACTTGAAGTACCATATCTTCAGCGAGTTCAATATTTTCATCACTACATTTTTCGCCATTAATCTTAAAGGCACCCGCTTTAATCGAACGGCGAGCTTCACTATTACTAGCTGTTAACCCTGCATCCGTTAATAATTGTGGTACATATACCGATTCTGCTGGCTTAGCAATAGCATATTCAGGAATATCAGAAGGCAAATCATGTTTCTGGAACACACGAATGAACTGTTCTTGTGCTTCATCAGCTGCCGCTTCCCCATGGTACAAACGAACAATAGTATGAGCCAACTTCATCTTTGTATCTCGTGGATGAGCTGTGCCAGCTTCTAAGGCTTTCCCTAATTCTTCTTGTTCTTCAATAGACATATCCGTAACAAGCATGAAATAACGCATCATAAGCTCATCAGGAATTGACATAGCCTTGCCATACATTTCAGTAGGGGCTTCACTAATCCCAATATAGTTCCCCAAAGATTTACTCATCTTCTGAACACCATCAAGACCTTCCAAAATTGGCATTGTAATAATCGTCTGTGGCGCTTGGCCATATTCTTCTTGCAAATGACGTCCCATTAATAAGTTAAAGGTCTGATCAGTACCACCAAATTCAATATCCGCTTCTAACGCTACAGAATCATAACCTTGCATCAAAGGATACATAAATTCATGAACCCCAATCGGGCGCCCTTCTGTATAACGTTTCTGAAAATCATCACGTTCTAGCATACGAGCCACTGTATATTTAGCCGATAGTTTCAACACATCTTCAAACGATAATTTACTAAGCCATTCGCTGTTATATACAACTTTTGTTTTTGACTCATCAAGCACTTTAAAAATCTGTTCTTTATACGTTTTAGCATTATGAGCTACTGCTGCTTCATCAAGAGGAGGACGCGTTACACTTTTACCAGTAGGATCGCCAATACGAGCTGTGAAATCGCCAATCAAGATAATAATCTGATGTCCTAAATCCTGAAACGTTTTTAATTTACGCAACACCACCGTATGTCCTAAATGAATATCTGGTGCCGTTGGATCAAGGCCCAATTTAATCTTTAGCGGTTTATTTTCAGCAATTGATTTTGCCAACTTTTTCTTAAAATCTTCTTCTGGAAGTAAATTCTCCACGCCATGTTTAATAAGACGTAATTGTTCTTCCAATGTTTTCATCAATCTTCCTCCTCTATAACTGCCAGGTTTAATTATAGCCAAAGTAGCTACTCGCCCTTACTTTCTTTTGATGATTTTTTAGCAGGCGATTTAGCCGGTTCTTCTTTAGCCTCATCATCTCCTGAACTATCCTCACTGATAGCCTCATCCTTACCATCTTTATCGTCTTTTTTAACTTTGTCTTTATCTTTGTCTTTTGGTTCTTCCTTCTTAGGTGGTGGCGCATAGCCTTGATTAGCTATAGCAGCTGCTCCCGGCGGCACATTAAAGTCACTAGCCGGAATATCCATAGCCGTTAATGCTTCAGACATAAAATCACGCCAAATAACAGCCGGTACAGTACCACCTGTAATTTCATTCAACGTTTCCACGCCATAATCATCGCCCATCCAAACTGCGGCCACTAAATCAGGTGTGTAGCCAACAAACCAAGCATCTTTAGATTCATCTGTTGTCCCTGTCTTACCTGCTGCTGGTCGTCCAATAGAGGCACCGCCACCAGTACCACCCGACATTACAGACTCTAGCATATTAGTAATAACATATGCATCTTTAGCATCAACGACACGTTTTTCTTCCGTGCTATTTTCTTCCACTACCTGCCCATTGCGATCAACAATCTTAGTAATAGCCACTGGTTTTACTTTTATACCACCATTAGCCAAAGTGCCATAGGCAACAGCCATATCAATTGGTTTAACCCCTTGTGTTAAACCACCTAACGCAACGGCTAAGTTGTAGTCATTATTGTCACCATCTTTAACTAAGGTAGAAATACCCAATTCTGATGCCAAATTGATAACCTTATTCATCCCTACTTTATCAGCTAATTGTACTGCAATTGTATTAACAGAATGTTGTAATGCATACCGCAATGTCATAGTGCCAGAATAAGTGCCTTCATAGTTTTTAGGACTCCAACCATTAAAATCAATCTTTTTATCTTCCATGGTAGATCCTGGTGTCATACCATCTTGAATCGCCGCTAAATAAACAAACGGTTTAAAGGCTGACCCTGGCTGACGCTCTGCTAATACGGCACGATTAAAGGAATCATCACCTCGACCACCTACCATAGCCACAATGTAACCATTATGAGGGTTAATAGCCACTAACGCACCCTGAGGTTGTTGTAAACCATTAGAATCCGTATAGAAGTCAGGTAAATTATGCATTGCTTTAATAGCAGCTTCCTGTGCCTTCATATCAATAGTAGTATAAACTTTCAACCCATCTTTATAAATAGCATCATCACCATATTTTTCAGCAATTTCTGAAATAACATAATCAATGAAATAAGATGCACTATTATCACTATGAGCCACATCAGCTTTTTCTCTAAGACCTAAGTCTGCTTCCTTAGACTGATCAGCTGTTGCTTGATCTATATACTCATATTTTGCCATCTGATTCAAAACCGTAGCCTGTCGTGCTTTACCCGCTTTTAAATTCGTCAATGGCGAATAGTAGTTAGGACTTTGTGGCAAACCTGCCAACATAGCACATTGTGCTAAATCTAAATCTTGAACATTTTTACCAAAATATACATGGGCCGCTGCTTGTACACCATACGCACCTTGACCAAAGTAAATTTGATTTAAATACATTTCTAAAATTTCTTGTTTAGTATAGTACTGTTCTATGCGCAAAGCTAACATAGCTTCCATAATTTTACGTTTAAGGGTACGATCTTGTGTTAAAAAGGCATTACGCGCTAACTGTTGCGTAATCGTACTGCCCCCTTCAGCCACACCATCATGTGCAATATTTACCCAAATAGCCCGCAAAATACCAATAGGGTCAATCCCATGGTGGCTATAGAACCGCACATCTTCGGTTGCAATAAATGCGTTTTGTAAGTTCTTTGGTACCTGCGACAACTTAACTGGCAATCGATTTTCCGTAGCATGTACAGTTGTAATCAAATTACCATGTACGTCATAAATCTGTGAAGACGCCGCTGGCTTTACATTAGAAACTTCTGGTAAATCTGACATAGTGGCCCCAATAAAGCCACAACCAGCTCCTGCAATAATTAAAAACAATAAAATGCCCACAATCCATAGGAAGCGACGGATTGGTGACTTCTTCTTCGGTGTTTTAACCGAGGTTGTTCTACTTTTAACTTGTCGCCCTCTTTGGGACGAGCGTTGTAAACTCATACGACACCTCTCATTACGAATAATAAGTCATATAGCTTATTATATCATACCTATGCCACATATGGTATCATCTTACGACATAGAAATAAACCGCCTAAAGTTCATCTCTTTCCTTTGATTATCTTTATTTTAAATATACCAAAGTAGCGCCCGCACCGCCTTCATCATAACCAGCAATTTCATAGCGACTAATATGCGGTAATGTCTTTAAATACTGATGAATCCCTGCTCGTAAAGCACCGGTTCCTTTACCATGAACAATACGAACTGGCGAAATACCAGCCATCAAGGCCTGATCTATAAAATGACCTACATTTTGATTGGCTTCATCTACAGTTTGACCGATAACATTAAGTTCAGTAGTAGCATGCTTTTGTCGCTCTACGGCCGATCCACCCGCCCGTTTCCGTGACTTAGGTTGTACTGCTTCTTGTTTACGTCGTAAATTATTCATTTCTTCGCGGCTAGCTAACGCTAAATCAGCCACTTTTACATTAGCAGAGAGCCCATTTACAGAGACTTGAATTCGCTTTCCTTGAATAGCTTCAACAGTGCCTACTGCATTTAGGGAGGTCACAAACACTGTTTGTCCTGTCCGTAATTCGTTCACATTCACTGGTGTTCGTGTTTCTTGCTCTAATTCAGGCACCTGTACGCCTGAAATATTTTTACGCGCTTGTGTAATCGCCTCTTGTCGCTTTGTTTTATTCGTTTCAGAGAACTGTGATTTTAATTCTTTAATAATCTGCTCCCCTTCTACACGAATAGCCTGCTTTAACTGCTGCGCTTCAGCTTGCGCTTTACTTAGAATCTGCTTACGCCGCTCGTTAAGTTGTTTCTTTTCACGGTCTGCTTGCGTACGCATACGCCGAGCTTCATCTAATTCTTTCTTAAGGGCGCGCTCCTTCGCTTGATTCTTTCGAAGTTGTTCATTAAGATCACTCAATACTTCTTCCATATCACGATGATCAGAGCCTTCTCGGTGTTGTTTTGCATAGTCAATAACCTCACGTGGTACCCCTAATCGAGCGGCAATGCTTAGGGCATGACTACTACCAGCCACACCAATATGAAGACGATAGGTTGGTCGTAAAGTCCGTTCATCAAATTCTACATGACCATTTTCAATGCCTTCGGTATTATAGGCATATCGTTTCAATTCATTATAATGGGTGCTCACCATCATAAGAGGACCCCGTTTGCGGAAATATTCGAGTAGAGCAACTGCTAAGGCACTCCCTTCTTCTGGATCCGTGCCTGACCCTAATTCATCAAGAAGCACTAAATCTTTAGCACCTGCTACTTTTAAAATCCGCACTACTTGTGTCATGTGCGCAGAAAAAGTACTAAGACTCGCCTCAATACTCTGTTCATCACCAATATCTGCGTAAATATTATTGAAAATCGGTAATACCGAACCTGTATCAGCTGGGATATGAAGACCTGCTTGATGCATCAAACTTAACAAACCTAATGTCTTCATAGCCACTGTTTTACCACCAGTATTAGAACCTGTAATGAGTAAAATACGATAGGTAGTACCTAATGTAATCGTTGTTGGCACCACTACATTAGCAGGAATTAAAGGATGGCGTGCATTCATGAGTTTCACTTCACGAGCACCACTAATAATAGCAGGTGTTGCTTTCATTGCAATCGCAAGAGCTGCTTTACCATACACAAATTCCACATGAGATACTCGCTCGCACGCATCCATTAAGGTATTGCTATCCTTGCGTACAGCTAACGATAAATCCTTATAAATACGGCGCACTTCTTCTTCTTCCGCTAGCATAGCTTCTTGTAGATCATTATTTAAGTTAACTAGACGCATTGGTTCAATGTAAAGCGTAGCGCCCGTTGCCGATCTATCATGAATTAAGCCTTCAAAGGCATACCGATATTCTTGTTTTACAGGGATTACATATCGATTATTACGTTGCGTAACCAAGGCTTCCTGAAAATATTTCTGATTATCCGGATCATGAATAATCGCCTGAATATCAGATTTAATCCGGTCTTTAGTCCGTACAATTGTAGAACGCAAATGCTGTAACTTAGGGGATGCTGAATCCATAAGATTCCCCTTTTTATCAAATACACGCTCAAATTTACGTTCCAACCCGTCATGCCGAGGCATATCTTGAATCCACAAAGAAAGCAATGGATACGATGTGTATTTACTGTGAAAGAAACTATACATCCGTTTATACGCACTTAAGGTCGTATAAATATCCCACAACTCATCATGCGTTAAAATAATTTCTTTACGACTCTTAGAACAAGCCTCACGAATATCTCGCGTGCCGCCAATAGGTTGTTCAATTTCCATCTGCATAGAATTAACAGCCTCTACCGTTTCATCTAATGCCGTTTTTATAGCAATCGGGTCAGTTAGGGGGGTAAGCTCACTGGCTAATTCTTTAGCAATGCGTGATGAACACACCTCGGCTAACCGTTCCCGAATTACATCAAAATCTAACAGTTTTTCACTGTTCATAAATATATCTATCCCTCCTATATTGGATATCACTTAATACAATCTCTAAGCCATACTAAAAAATTCCTTTAAAGTAATGACCTCGTGTCACTGGTATATCTTCATTTTTTGGTGGAACTGGTGATGTCCCTTGTAAAATACCTACATAAGCCTGTATAGTTTCTTGTAGCCAAGTTTTTGACTGTTGACGACCATCAATACGCAATATAGCAATATTTCGTTTTACTAAATCAGGTATATAGGCACGCATATCAAGCATGCGACTATTCATAATGTGCATGCGACAATACGGATCTGTCCGCAATGGAAATTGTTCGCCTAAACGATCTTTTAACGCATATGAATCCTTTAAACAAGGTGCTGGACAGCCTTCTTTTTTACCAATTCCAGCAAAACTACTGATTACACAATATTCTGAAATCATTAATTCTGTCAAGCCATGGACTACACATTCAACAGGAACTGTTGTCTGTTTTATAATACGGCTAATCTGTTTCAGCGTCGCCTCTTGTGAAAGCACTACACTTCGCAAACCAAGCTGAGCCATTTGCTGGACTGCTTCTGTATTAAAAAGTTGTAAACTGCTATCCCCTTCAATAGGCCCCGTATAGCCCAACTCTTGTAACCATTCTAAAACGCCTAAGAAATGAATGCTAATCGCATCTGGCTTAGCCTCTATCATGGCCTGTAAAGTTGGCATATAACTAGCTACTTCACTATCACGCACAACACGTGGCGTTACTAATACACACGGTACCTGATGTGCCTTACAAAGAGCCACCACCCGTGCATATACGCCTAAATCATACGGAGTCCGTTGTAATCGATCACCACCAAACACAATCTTCTGTGCGCCAGCCTGTAAGGCGGTTTCAATTTGCCATTCTTCATCAAGTTGCACTGCTACTAGCGGCTTCACACTCTTAGTGCTCGGTAAATTAGTAGCTACCTCTGCTTGTGTCATAACAGTGTAACTTGGTCGATTGTGAAACTCTTGCTGAATAGCCGATTCTACACGCTGTAAAGTGGTAGTCATTTCTGTTTCATGCTGTGCTAACAACAATTCTTCTAATTGAGCAATCCCATCACGGCGCATCTGATTTAACACACTACTCGGCCACATAAAAGGTTCCTCTGGTATATACACAGAGGCCAAACTAAATACAGTTGTACCTAAACGCCCCAATTGTTCTGTTACTTTTTCACGACTCGTTGGCACTTTTTTTGCTCGTTGCACTACATAATCAGCACTAACTGTTACTGTTTTACCATCCTCTAAGAGAAGTGTCAACTGTGGTGCCTCGCCTTCCACACCATCTAAGTAAGCATGAACTTCATATTTCCGTCCAAAATCTTGTAAATTTTGCCACACCGTCTTTTTAGGCCCTTCACCACTTGGACCAATGCGTTTACCACGATTACCTGGCGCTACAGCCGTAATCATCTCACGACTCGATCGATTTTCCAAATACGCTGTTGAAAAACCGCGATTAAAGCCTTCTTTTAAACGAGCTTGCTCTTTCTTCGTTGATTGCCCCGCTCGATCAATAATCGTTCGATAAGAGCCAATGACTTCTCGCACATAAGACGCCTTTTTCATACGCCCTTCTACTTTAAAAGAAGCCACACCTGCGGCCATGAGCTCACTCATGTGTTCACTATAATTCAAATCCTTAGGACTCATAATATACGCTTCATCAGCGCCATTAACAGCTTGTCCCTTACCATCCAATAACTCGTAAGGCAAACGACATGGTTGAGCGCAAGCGCCCCGATTGCCACTACGCCCACCAATGAAACTACTCATCAAACATTGACCAGAATAACACACACACAGCGCGCCATGAACAAAAACTTCTATTTCAGCCTTTGCTTCCTTACAAATATGCTCAATCTCCGCCAAACTCATTTCACGAGCCAATACAACACGAGTAAAACCCATGCGCTCTAAGAAACGGACTGTTCCCAAATTAGTAGCCGTCAATTGCGTACTAGCATGTAAATGAAGCTTAGGTGCTACTTTTTTAGCTAATTCAGCTACGGCTAAATCTTGCACAATAATCGCATCCACATGAATCCGTTCTAATTCTTGTAAATAGGTTTTTAAATCAGATAACTCTGTATCTCCAACTAAAATATTAACGGTTACAAATACAGACACATTTAACAAATGAGCTAATCGTACCGCCTCTTCTAATTCTTCTATATCAAAATTAGCTGCATTAGCTCTAGCATTAAATACTTTGCCACCTAAATAAATAGCATCCGCGCCAGCTTCTAAAGCAGCTAAAAAATTTTCCGACGTACCTGCCGGTGCTAATAATTCCATAAACCCTCCTTAAGGGTAATTACACTATATATACAATAGAATTATATCACATCCAATACTTTCAACAAAAAATAAACCTAACGCTAAAGTATTCACATACTTCCTACGTTAGGTTTATCATTTTACTATCCCTAGCTACATTTTAATATAACTTGTTATAGCTTATCGTAATTTACAACCAATTTCATCCAATGCTGCAATAATTTCGTCAATATTTGGTTGAATGTCTTCATCCGTCAAGGTTCCTTCATTACTGCGGAAGGATAAATTGTACGCTAAGCTACGATGTCCCGCTTCAATATGTTCCCCTTCATACACGTCAAAAATGAACGCCCGTTCCAAATGTTCACCACCGTGTTGATAAATAAGGCGAATAATGTCTTGAGAGGTAATTTCTTTTGGTGCCACAATAGCAAGGTCACGACTGGTACCAGGGAATTTACTAATTTCTTTATACTGTAACTGCCCCTGTGGTAGGTTAAGAACAGCGCTTACATCAATATCAAAAATATACGCCTTACCAGGTAAATCATAAGCTTTCATAACTTGTGGATGCAACTCCCCAAAGGTAGCAATCACTGTACCACCCACAACATATTGCGCACTTACACCAGGGTGTAAATAAGGTTCTGTAGAACGTTCAATAGTTGCTTCAAAACGGCTATCCGCCAACATCCGTTCAAGCACCCCTTTTACATCATAGAAATCAGTATCACGTTGTGCCTCTTCCCATTGCACTTCATTAGTTTTACCCATCATGAGGCCCGTTACCCGATAATTTTCAGTTGGTAATTCTGTAATTGGCAAGCTCTTAGGTTGATATACAGCGCCACTTTCAAAAATCCAAAGATCATGATTTTTCTGAGCAATATTACGAGCCGCTACATCCAAAATGCTTGGAATTAATGTGGTACGCATAACAGGAAAATCCTCGGTAATTGGATTCATAATTGGCACAGCTTGATAGCGACTATCCGTTTCAGGAAGCATTAATTTTTTCAAACTATCAGGATGCATGAAACTAAACGTGATGACTTCACTAAGACCACGATCAACTAGACTATTACGAATGGCTTTAAATAACAATTTCTTTTCACTCATAGTGCCACTGTTAAGGTTGGCCCAAGGTGTACGATTAGGAATGTTATCATAGCCATAAATACGAGCTACTTCTTCAGCAATATCAGGCATAACCGTTACATCACCGCGCCAAGATGGCACGCCTGCGGTTACTACACCATTAGCTTCTTCCCAAGTAAAAGACAATGTGGTTAAAATTTCTTTCATACGGCTAGCTTCAATGTGAGTACCAAGATATGCATTAATTGCATCAACCGTAAAAGAAACTGTACCTGTAGTTGCCGGTACAGGGTAGACATCCACTACGCCTTTAGCAAGTACTACTTCACTATCTAATTCTTGCAATAATTGAGCTGCACGATCTAATGCAACTGGTGTATATTCTGCATTAATCCCACGTTCAAAGCGACCAGACGCTTCGCTACGCATACCAAGAGCACGAGCCGTACGACGAATGGATGCCCCTTTAAATACAGCGGCCTCTAAAATGATAGATGTGGTTTGATCTGTAACTTCACTATCTAAACCACCCATCACACCAGCTACTCCCACAGGGCCATTAACATCTGCAATCACAAGCATGCCTTCTGTTAATTCTCTATCAGTGCCATCAAGGGTCGTAATCGTTTCACCAGCCTTAGCAGGTCGAGCTGTCAACTGATGACCTACCACCTTATCATAGTCATACGCATGCATTGGTTGGCCCAATTCCAACATAACATAATTAGTCACGTCCACCACATTGTTAATTGGTCGAATACCACCATTGCGTAAACGATTCTGTAGCCACAAAGGTGATGGGCCCACTTTTACATTAGTCACTAGACGAGCCATGAAACGCTGACAAAGTTCGCTGTCCTCAATTTGAATATCTACACAGCCTTCAATCGTATTGCCCTTTTCCTCAACGGTTACAGTAGGTTCTGTATTTTGTTGATTAGTGAGTACTGCAAATTCACGGCTAAGCCCTACCATAGAGAAACAATCGGCTCGATTTGGGGTCAACTCAAACTCATATACCGTATCATTAAGCATTAAAGCATCGCGAATATCCATACCAATAGGCGTGCCTTCCGGTAAAATATAAATACCTTCTGCTTCACCAGGAATTACCATGTCTTTTGGCACCCCTAATTCAGCTACAGAGCAAAACATCCCTTCCGAAGCTTCCCCACGAAGTTTGCCTTTTTTAATCTCTGTCCCATCAGCTAAACGGGATTTATGATACGCTACAGGTACGATTTGACCCACAGCTACATTCGTAGCGGCCGTAACGATTTGCTTAGTAATTTCTTCGCCTGTTTTATCGTCAATACAAGCCACTTGGCACACTTGCAATTTATCAGCATCAGGATGTTTTGTAATTTCTACAATTTTACCTGTATAAATCTTTTTCAACCCAGGATCCATATTGATAACATCTTCTACAGGAATCCCTGCTTGCGTTAATACATCGGCTAGTTCCTGAGCCGGTTTCGTTGTGTCTACAGGAACATAGTCCTTCATCCATGTTAAACTAGCTTTCATTGTCTTACCTCCTAGAACTGCTTCAAGAAACGCATATCATTTTCATAGAATAAACGTAAATCACCAATGCCGTATAGTAGCATAGCAATACGTTCCACACCCATACCGAAGGCAAAACCTTGCACTTCATTAGGGTCATAGCCATTCATCTCTAATACGCGTGGATGTACCATACCACAGCCTAAGATTTCAAGCCAGCCAGTATGCGAGCATACACGGCACCCTTCGCCACCGCACATGCAACAAGAAATATCGACTTCTGCACTTGGTTCTGTAAATGGGAAGAAGCTTGTGCGGAAACGCACTTTAGTCTCTTCGCCAAACATGTGACGCAAGAAAATTTCTAAAGTACCTTTTAAATCAGCAAACGTAATCCCCTTATCAACTACAAGCCCTTCTACTTGATGGAACACAGGAGAATGTGTCGCATCATAATCCCAACGATATACTTTACCTGGTGCAATCATACGCACAGGACTGTTTGGTTCTTGACTTTGTAGCGTACGTGCCTGCACTGGCGATGTGTGCGTACGCAATAATACGGAATTCGTAATATAGAATGAATCTTGCATATCACGAGCTGGATGATCAGCTGGTAAATTTAAGCATTCAAAATTAAAGTGATCACTTTCAATTTCAGGTCCTTCAGCTACCGTATACCCCATCTTCATAAAGAATTGTTCAATTTGATCATTTACAGCAGTTAATGGATGCACGTGACCTTTACGCGTCACACGACCAGGCAAAGTAATGTCAACTTTTTCAGCTTTTAATTTAGCGTCCATAACTTTAGCTTCTAAGCTAGCTTGCACATCACTAATCAAGCCTTCTAATTCTCCACGCACTGTATTTACAAGTGCCCCCATACGTGGGCGTTCTTCTGGAGATAATTTACCGAGCCCTTTTAATAATGCCGTTACTTCCCCTTTTTTACCTAAATACTTAACGCGCGCCTCTTGTAAAGCGTTTAACGCATCAGCACTTTTAATACGCGCTTCTGCTTCCGCTTTTAAGGCTTTTAACAATTCTTCCATTTGTTACGACCTCCTACACAATAAAAAAACCTTCACCCCCAGCAAGGGGCGAAGGTATATATTCGCGGTACCACCCTAATTAGTACTCTAAAACCTTAACGCGGTCACACGATGAATCTACTGTTAGTTCAATCCATGGCTCCAAAAGGAAATGCTCTCCACAAGCTATTTATGAAACTCCCACCAATGCTTCACTCTCTGAAAAATACTCATGTGGCGCCAATTTTGTCATTGCCATATTGTCTTAATTAATCTAAGCCTAAGTATACCAAGTCTTACGGCTTCTGTCAAAGGCAATTCTGATACCTGGTACAACCTTTTAACGTTTCTACCTGCTTCAAATAAAATAGCAAACACCTTATAAACGCCAAGGTAAATCAGGTAATTCAAAGCCATCAATCACATAAAATGTACCTGTACTCATATAGACCAACTCACCCATATCATTATAAATTCGGCCTGTAGTTACCATCGTATGGTTCCCATTGTGTTCTACATTCGCCACAGCCCGCAAACGTTGACCAGCTTTTACGCCTTTAACAAAATTGCCCTTCATTTCCAAAGTTACGACACGTTTACCTAAGGTAAAACAAGCTACACCCATAACCGTATCAGCAAAACTCATATACACGCCACCATGAATATTACCAATAAAGTTGCCGTGCTTGACAGCATCACTAAAAAAAGTCATTTCTAAATGCCCTGGATCACCACCAGTAACGCGCACATATTGTGACCAGTCAAAAGTATGGTCATGACACATATGATCAAAAAAATCAACTAATGTGCGCATTTCCTGTTTCTTACTCATAGAAATATCCTTTCCTCTATTATGTATTAGCCAACTAATCTTCAAAAAATAAGCGTAGCCACAAATTGCAACTACGCTTATGCGATTACCTAGTATTAACCAAAACTAAAATTATAAACAATCACGTTAGTTAAACTATATAATCATTATACCTATTCATAGTGTAACGCGTCAATTGGATTCAACTTAGCTGCTTTACGTGCTGGATATAACCCAAAGACAAGACCAATGGCCATGGAGAAACCAAAGGATAATAAAATAGGCCCCATAGATACAACCGTTTGCATACCAGTTAAGGCACTAATTAACTGCGAGGAACCAATGCCCACTACAATCCCAATAGCACCACCAACTAAACTAATGACAACGGCTTCAATAAGGAACTGCATAACAATAACGCGGTATGTAGCGCCTAAGGCCTTACGAACCCCAATTTCACGAGTACGTTCAGTAACAGACACGAGCATGATATTCATAATCCCAATACCACCGACTAATAAAGAAATAGCCGCCACAGAACCTAAGAATAGAGTCATCGTTGCTGTAGTCTGTTCCACTGTTTCCATAACAGTCGCCATATTCCGTACATTAAAATCATCTAACTCTGGATTTTTAACATTATGGCGAACTCGTAAAATATTTTCCACATCCGATTGTAATCGATCAAGGTCAGCCCCATCTTTTGCTTTAATATAAATCATCCGCAAATAGTCAACCCCTTGTAAACGTTCCATGCCGGTAGTATACGGAATATATATAACATCATCTTGGTCATTACCAAAACTGCCTGAGCCTTTAGAGTCTAAGACACCGATAACTTTATAGGGGTTATTTTTAATACGAATATCTTTACCAACAGGATCTTCGCTCCCAAATAGATTAGTCGCTACGGTATTACCAATAACTGCCACTCTTTCGCGACGATCAACTTGAGATGCGGTAATGAAACGACCCGATTTAACAGTCCAGTTATTAATATACTGAAAATCAGAATTAACACCAGTTACCGAAGTTGTCCAGTTCTTATTCGTATAAATCACAATATAAGAAGAACCTGATGATACAGGCGACGCCATATCAATATCACTTAAATGTGAAATGGTAGTAAAATCTTCCATCTTAATTGTTTTCTGCGAATCTGCTGTAGGTCGCACACCTGGTGTTCGAGGTGCACCGGGATATACCATAAGTAAATTACTACCTAAACTAGAAATAGAATCTTGAATTTGGCTGCGCACCCCGTACCCAATTGAAACGAGCGCAATAACTGCCGCTACCCCAATAATAATCCCTAACATCGTTAATAAAGAACGCATCTTATTGGCGACTAAGGAGGCCCAGGCCATGAGAAACCCTTCTTTATACATGGGCAGCACCTCCTTTACGCGTTAAGCCTGCCATATTAGGATTGACTGTATCTTCCACAATATTACCATCGCGAAGTACAATATTACGGCTAGCATACGTTGCTATATCAGGTTCATGGGTAACGAGAATAATCGTACGCCCCTCTTTATATAGATTCGTAAAAATATCCATAACATCTACACTAGACTTAGAATCTAAATTTCCTGTCGGTTCATCCGCCATAATAATTGATGGATCATTAGCTAACGCACGTGCAATCGCAACACGCTGTCGTTGCCCCCCAGATAATTCAGCGGGCAAATGATCAAGCCGTTCACCCAAACCAAGCGCTGATAAAAGTTCAGCCGCCCTTGCATTTCGCTCTTTCTTGGCTACACCAGCATATACCATAGGCAATGCTACATTATCTTGTGCTGTTAATTTGGGTAATAAGTTAAAACTTTGAAATACAAAACCAATCCGCTTATTGCGAACAAATGCCAATTCGTCATCGCTCAAAGTAGCAACTTCTTCACCATCGAGTCTATAAGAACCAGACGTCGGTCTATCTAAACAACCTAAAATATTCATAAAAGTGGATTTACCAGACCCAGAAGGCCCCATAATCGACGTAAATTCGCCCTCATAAATATTAAGATCGATGCCATGTAATACGGGAACAACTAGCTTACCATTAACATATGTTTTTGTAATGCCTTCTAATGAAATGACTGCTTCTTTCATCTATATCCCTCCTAGAACATATGGCCGCCAGTGCTTGCCTTTTTAGTTGAAGAGGAACCTACATCACCACTAACTACAATTTCATCACCTTCGTCAAGGCCTTTAGTAATTTCAATCGTCGTTTCACCCGTAATGCCCGTTGTCACACTCGTACGCTCTGGTTTACCATTACGAATTACATATACATATTCGCCTACTTTATCTGTACGAACAGCTGCCAATGGTACAACTAATACATTGCTTCTTTCATCCCCATAAATCGTAGCACGTGCCGTCATTGTAGGAAAGAAGTTACTAGCATCTGTTTCAGAAATGGCCACTTTAACAGTGTAATACACAACACTACTAGAAGTAGTCCCCATGTTACCTTTAGTCCCTAGTGCTATATCACTCACATACCCTGTAAAGGTTTTACCCGGATGAGCATCCACAGTAAAGTCTACACGAGCCCCTCTTTTCACACTACCAATATCCGTTTCATCTACTGTCAAATAAATCTCAAGATCACTTAAATCTGCTACTGTAGCAATAATCATCTGCGTTGAAATACCAGTGCTGATAGTCTGACCAGCTTTTAACGGTGTACCAATAACTGTACCATCCATAGGAGATGTAATCGTAGTATCTGATAAATTAGCGATGGCACGATCATACGCAGCTTGTGCTTTCTGATAATTCATCAACGCCGTATCATACGATTGTTGTGCAATTGCACCTTGATTTACAAGTGTACGATATCGTTCTAAATCTGCAGAAGTATTCTCTAAAGTAGCTCTTGCATCATCGGCAGTCGCTTGTAATTGACGAGCATCAATAGTGGCAATCACTTGACCTTGTGTTACATGGTCATTCTCTTTAACTGAAACACTTTCCAACGTACCAGCAACGTTAGTCGAAATGTCTACATAATTCTTAGGATTGATTGTACCAGTAGAGGTAATCACTGAAGAAATATTACCTCGCTCTACTTTGCCTGTAGTATAAGAGGTTACTTCACTACTATCTTTTGACTTAAACCAATAAAAACCGCCTAGAACTATTACAATGACTGCAATAAGTATCCCCCAAAACTTTCGTGTCCGCCACATCTCATAAACTCCTTCACTTCTAAAAATAAAATTAATTCTCAATATCTAGCTTAATATATATCACTTAATGCACAATTTTTCGTGTACACAATAAAACCTAGAATAATAAATATATATTAACGGATAATCCTATAAGCTAAGTAAAGCCCTCCTCAAGCTAAAATGAAGAAGGCTATACCTCTATGTAGTCCTACAGCAATTATAGGTTTTATCTATGAGGTCTTCATGAATCAATATTGATTATATTTTCAAATTAGACAAATAAGTTATGTCTAAAACTAACAAGTTATATCATCTTACTTATCGAGCTAATACAGCAATAAGTTCATATTCTTCATCACTAATTGGATATCGGCGTTGCAATGCGTCTTCATAAGGAATTGCTTCTATACAAGCACCAGTAAGACCAATTAAACAATTATACGTCCCCGCTTTTAACGCATCAATCGCTCGTTCACTCATCAAAGCAGCCATACTCGCATCACGCGCCGTTGGTGAACCCCCTCGCTGCAAATACCCCAACACAGTTACACTTGGTGAAATTTGTAAGGTTTTATTGATATACGCATACACTTCAAAACTATGATAAGCCCCTTCTGCGACCATAATAATACTATTTGTTTTACCAGCTGCATGAGAATCTCGCAAATGTTGGCATACTGTATCTAAATCCATCGGCTTTTCAGGAATCAATACCAATTCAGCACCACAAGCAAGCCCCGCACGCACCGCCAAATGGCCTGCATGACGCCCCATAACTTCAACAATCGCCACTCGATCATGAGCCGTTGTTGTATCACGAATCTTACTAACCGCATCAACAACCGTATTAAGTGCCGTATCAAAACCAATCGTATATTCTGTACCGCACATATCATTATCAATTGTTCCAGGAATGGTAATCGTAGGAATCCCTTGCTTAGACAAGGCCATCGCCCCTGCCATAGAGCCATCACCACCAATAACCACTAGCGCATCAATTTCATGTGTCCGCAATATTTGGGCCGCTTTTTCTTGTTCTGATACTTCAGCAAATTCTACACATCGGGCTGTTTTTAACATCGTGCCCCCTTTATTGACGATCCCCCCTACATCACGTCGGTCAAGGCGCTGAAAATCCCCCTTTAACAGACCTTCATACCCACGACTAATACCATATACTTCATAGCCTTCATAAATACCTTTACGCACTAACGCACGAACCGCAGCATTCATGCCTGGCGCATCACCGCCGCTCGTCAGTATTGCTATTTTTTTCATGTTGCTTTACCCCCGTATAAGGGCGCCGTTTCTTAAACATTACACCCTCCCGTGTCAATATGTCATGAATAATTTCAATTAAATTTTCTGTACGTCCATACGTTGTATCAATGACACAATCGCACTTCTTATATACAGGCTTCCAACGCTGCATCATAGTCTCCACAAAACCAGCTACATCCGAATAATCCATAGTCGGCCGTTTACCAATCCGTCGGTTTACTCGTTTAACAATACGATATTCTGCAGCTCGAATGCCAATAATATACGCATATCGTTGTAAATAACGCACCGTACGCACATCTAAAGGGAAATTACCACCTACCGAAATAACTGATTCATGATACATGCACACTTTTTTTAATATTTCTCGCTCCGCATGGCGGAACATTTTTTCGCCTAATTTCTCATAAATATCAGCAATAGGTAAATTATAACGACGTTCTAATAACCGATCAGTATCCACAAATTGCCAACCCTTCGCTTCTGCTAGATTGCGTCCTAAGTGACTTTTGCCGCTCCCCATAGTGCCAATTAATATTATATTTCGCTTCATCACGTAATCCCGCCTAATTTTTATTCTCATAGTCCCCTATGATATTACTTTGACTCTATTCTACTACATTATTTTTTAAAATACAAAATAAAGTCACTTTGTATCAAGTACAACGAAGTCTTATTTCGGAGATTTTGGTTACTGAAATTATCAATAGTATTCGATAACTATAAAAAAACCGCCTACATACGTAAGCGGTCATTTTTATTATCAACCCTTAATAGAGAATAAAATATGTAATTGACCATTGTCTTTTTTCAGCTGCTGTGGCTCAATCACAAACTTTGGATAGGCTTCAGATAATTCTTCTGTAAAAGTAAAATAATCTTGTAACGTTCCACTTACTTCTACATTCAACTGTGAACCCTGTTTTGTCTCTTCCTCTTCCATAGCTACAATTGTTAACGCTTTGCCACTAATCATTTGCATAAGCCGATCTTTTAAATGACTTTCTTTTAAAGTGTTGCTATCCATTGACATAATTAATTCATATGAAGGACTTGCAACTACAACAGACTCTCCTTCATTTTGCAACTGTTGCTGCGCTTGTTTGGCTAATAATCCATCCTTCTCAGTATGTAACCACAAAGCTACACCAGCACCTAATACAGTAATAATACAATAGCTACTTATTAATCTTATTATCAGTTTTCTTGGAAGCGTCACTCTTGCCATAGCGTCCCGAAAGCTGAAATGTATGTACTTTACGAGTTGCATCAATTCCCTGCTTTTCATTAATTGTAACTCCCTTTAACACACTCTTTAACTTTTGACTATACGCCAATGCAACTTCTGGTGTTGTACTCATCCCAGTAATTGTAAATCCTGTTTCAGTAAAGATAATCGTATCTAACACCAAATGCGAATTAGCGCAATCTACCATATGTACTAACATACTATTGACCACGGTATGACTTGTATCCTTAGTCATTAAAATTTTAAGCTGGTCTGTATAACGTGCTACTGCTTCATGATTAGACTGTCCAACTTCAACTAATTCTTGGATAGTTCGTTCCATTTCATAATTATCTACATACCAATACGCTGCTAACCCCCAACAAGTAATTGGCACTAATAGTAATACCAACATCCCACTGATTACCCAACATGTATGTAATTTACATACATATTCTAAGCGCATGGACCAAGTCATAAAATTCATTATAATTGTTAACACCTTTCCTATTACATCAAGATTTCCATACAATTCTCGCACTCCACCATAATCAGAATAATGTATTATTACTTATTTCTCATAACACCACGATAAGCAAGACCTAAAGCCATATCCCAAAGCAAAGAATTTGAAGTATCTTTAATCTGTTCTTTACCACAAGTATTATGATCCGTGTTTTCCTCAAAAGGAATCGGTGTTAATCGACCATATCGGCCATATATACTCTCCCACTGTAAATTGTTAGCTATACATGAAACATCGTCATATATATAAACTCCTGCAATACCTAATAGACCATAACTAAATAATTCAGTTTCTATGTCTTCTAAAGTAGCCATAATAACTGATAAATCGTTAGGTACTTTATGATTAGTCAAGCAAAGTCCATTATACCAACCAGTAAATTCAACGCTTTCTTGATAGACAATACCAATAACAGCGCCATTTTTTTCCACAAAACGGTATGTTAATGGAGCTGGTGCACAGTCTATAATCTTTAAATTACCGCCACCTTTTAAAACCCCCGTTGCTAACTCAGTGATATGCTCTTTTTTAAGAGCCACCACATATAATAATTCTTGATTTTCTGTATCTATCGCGTCTGACGGCATATCAGCCAATACAAAATCATAATAATACGAATCTTCAGGCCAAGTAACAAATTCTGGCACGGTCCAACGCAACATTTCAGCCACTTCAATACGCGATAAGCGCGGCAAAATCATTATTTTATCCTGTTTCTCCCCCAATGCTGTAATCCCCATAGTTTTTCCTTCTAACGAATACGTTTGAATTAAATGTTTGCAATCTTCAAACAAAGAATTTTGTCGCTCAACTATAATACTATCAGTAACGCTAACGCCTGCTTTCGTTTTTTCCATTTGTATAGCTACTATTTGTGTCGGTCCTATAGCAATACCCATAAATTCTGATTTCATAACTCTATATATACCCCTTCTATATCTACTGAATCCGAGAAACTCGTTCTACAGTTATCTTTTTTCTACCTACGCTCGACTTACTTCCATTCGTATCTTGCCAAAAGTCACTTAACCTTGCCTCATCTGACTCTTTGAATACCACATAATAACGCACTTGTTGCCCGGTGATCCTATTACGATATGTCACCCTAAAATCCCCTTTTTCATTAAATGCAGTCGGTCGTGTCAAAATATATGTCACTATTCCCTGCTCTGTCTGTTCATAAGTGACTTCACGTCCTGTCGGCATAAAATCCCCTTTTTCACTATACGTTCGCAATAAACAACCAATAATGCCTTCTGCATAATAGTTCATAGTCGTTAAGGCCACTTCATCATGCGTCATCCCTACTATCGTATGCATCGTTTCACCAATAGCACTCCAAAATAACAATAAAATAGTTCCTAAAATTAACGCTATATATGTAAAAAAACCTCGTTCATACATATGTAAATCATTGCGTAGCCATTTCATACCGTTAACCCTTTTCACTTGTATTCATTTTTATATATTCTTTCCATCCTTTGAATACCCAAAGTATAAAGTATTTGGATAAATTGTCACATCAGTCAATTGCTCATAAGTGCTACCATTAATTGTATTAGCTCGTCCATCTACATAAGTGCGCCACTGCATATGAATCGGCCCTGTTGCCCCCAACTGTGAAAACGGTGTTGTGCCTCGAATAGGAGCTACAATAAGATCACCCCATCGTGGACTCAATGAAGTAGCTGAAATTGCTTGCGCCTGACCATCACTTAAAATTCGACTAGCTTCACCACCGGTAATACCATATTGCCGAAACCCATCTTGTAAAAGATAGGTCCCTGTTTGCCCTACAGTCATTTTCTTGGGGCTTTGTTTTGTATAATTAGCAATTGTTAAACGAGTCGTCGTAGCCTCTAAATACACTTCATTACTAATTTGCCATTGTTGCCACCACTTTACTGACGTCCCTATAAGACTCAATAACGCAAGCAACACAATACAAATAATGGTAGAACTTATGAGTAACTCAGCTAACAAAAACCCATTGGCCTGCTTATTATTTAGAAATATCGACCTGATTCGGTATTCCTTCCCACACATACGTCTTGAAGCGAAGTATTTCTTGTTGTTCATAATAACCAATGACCTCTAATTCCTTTACTGCCATATCATGAGCTATTGTAGCATGGATTGTTTGTACCAACTTATAAGGTTCTTTTACCATGGGCACTTCACCTAACTGTCCTGTATGTTGATATTTATATTTGCCTTCCTCCATAGCTGTAATCGCAACTTGAATCAATTCTTGCTGTATTCTAGCTTTACGCCATTGCAACACCAATGAACCGATTAAAGCAGTAATAGTCAAGATGAATAAAACTGTAATTAACGTCCCGCCCAAAGCTTCTACATACAGATATCCTTGGCTATGATAACATTTACCTTTACCTAAGATATACTGTTTTATTACCATCGGCTAAAAACTCCCTTCTACCCAGCGAATCCGTGGTGTTTGTTGTGAAAAAATAAATTTGCGATATATGCGTAATGGATAATCATAAATTTCATAACTAAATACACCATTTTGTCCATCATAACTACCTAAATACACCTCTTGCTGTGCTCTAGAATTATTAACAAGCTTCATAGTACTGGGTAATCGTATATATTGCGTCCCCCATAATTCACCATATAAATTATTACTATACCCGTCGGGCGTAACATACATTGTGTTAATAGGACTTACAATAGGGCCTGTACTACCATTAAAAGAAATAAACTGAGTCCGCTTCAGCGTATAGTAAAATTGTCGACTCACTTCATCAAATCGTCTAGTTTCACTCAAATTTGCTGATATAGCCATATGAGCCATACTAACTAACAATCCAAATAATGTTATATAAATTAAAGCCTCAGCTAATAAAAAACCTTTTTGATTTATTTGTACCTCATGCAATTCTTTTAGCCACCATCTATCCCTTTTATTCAAATTGATATTAAGCCACCTCCTTGTTCCCACAAATACATAATCCAAGCAGCGATGCATAAGAAAGGACCAAAGGGTAGTATATGTAAAGTTCGTTTAGTCACCAGCCAATATAGAAGAAGCCAGCAGGTACCACCAACAAAAGCTAGCACAATAGTATACCAAAGTGCTTCTAGCGATAACCAACAGGCAAAAACACTACACCATTTTATATCACCAAGACCCAGTCCACCATTTGTCACTTTCTGTAGAAAAGAACCTCCCAACCAGACCAAGCTGACACCCATCAGTACAAATTGCCATGAAATATTTAATAACCATATTCGACTTAACCCACTTATAAGCAATAAAATAGCACCCTCATCAGGAAGAATCAGATACTGCTTATCGATGGTAGCGCCTATAAAAAGAGTACTCCCGAAGATAATGGTTAAAAATAACATACTTAGCGATTTCATAAGATAAGCACCACTTAATCCCACTAATAAGCCCATACCTACACAAAGCATATAAAACTTATCAAAACGCCGTTCTCGTTCTATAACAAGTTCATCTAAGAGATAAAAGCTACCAAGACCTGCTAACAAACCACCGATACTACCAAGACTATACTGTAACCACATATACTAACCACAACGTTCCTTCTAGCCAATTAATTACATAACAAACTTACATCAACTTCACACTTCACTTACGAAACAGCTTAATTAGTTTCACTAGGACTATCTGAAGCGGTTACTACAATATGACTGCCTGCACCGCCCCCATTACTTTCAGAGGTTACTGTGTATTCACCACCTTTAGGTGTTTTTACAGATTCAGATAAATAGCCTGCTTTATATAAATCATCTACTGATGGAACTTGATCGGTTGCTTTATCCACCATATAAAGCTGCGCTGCATTGGCAATCGTTTGCGTATCTGCCTTGATTTTAGCATCTCGCGCTTTATCACCAGCGGATAAAAATTGTGGCATTGCAACGGCTGCTAAAATAGCAATAATGGCTACCACAACCATTAATTCCACCAATGTAAAACCGCCTTGCTTTTTATGCTTTGCCTGCATGGCTTTACGATATGTCATCAACCATTGTTTCACACGTTCTGTAATAGAATTCATAGATATCATTCCCATAACTAACAATCCTTTCTTAACTCAATATTTATTTACACATTCTGAATCGCCGTTACTGCATTAAACATTGGTAACATAACAGCGATTACTAAAACAGCTACCCCTATCCCCATAAGAGATACCATAATAGGCTCTAACAATTGTTGTAGCTTACGCATATAACGATTCGTCAATTGTTCATAATATACAGCTCCATGATTTAACATAGCTACCATATCCCCAGTTTCTTCACCAATCGTGACTAATTCCCATAAAAACTCGCTTCCTAACTTTACTTCTTGTAAAGCCTCACCAAAGGTACGACCACGTGCCAATTCTTCACTCACTTTACTTTGCAACTGTTCCGCATACGGGTTACTCCAAAGAGACCCTGTTAAAGCCAACATGTCTGTAATTGTTAAACCACTATCGAGTAAAATAGCCCACACTTTAGTAATTCGTGCTAAGTAAAAACAATCAAACCATTCATGACCACGTCCCACTTGCCAAAGCTTTCGCAACATAGTAAAACGAAAATTAGGTTGGTGCCATAGCCACCAGAAACCGCCCCCCACACTGACTAGTAAACCAACACAAAGACCTATATGAAGTGTGATAAAATCGCCAAAACGAAATAACAGTTTAGTTAACCAAGGTAATGGTACTTGCATAGATATAAAGACTTTTTTAAAAGCTGGTAAAATAAAGCCTACCGCTACGGCCATAAATAAAAGCATCAAAATGAGCAAAAACAAAGGATAGGCCGCTGCTCCACTAAGTTGTCGTTGCCAAGCCATTTGTTTCTCGTAATAACCTTTAATTTGTATAAAACTATTGCCTAAAGTACCTGCTGCCTCACCAGCTTGTAATAAAGCACAACCAATAGCAGGAAACCCCAATTGTTCTAATACGGTTGACAATACATGCCCACGTTGCACCGCTTCATTAATTGCTATATATGGAATTCGTTTTGTTGGTTTATTGCTTAGAAATTGCATTACTCGGCGTATTGAAATACCAGCTTCTAGCAATAATGCCATACGATAAGAAAATTCTACAATATCCTTATAAGCCCATTTTTTTCCACCTTGTTTTACCGCTTTAGCAATACGCAATGACAATACTTGAAGTCCTTTATGCTGTAATTTTTGAACCACTTCTTCACTAGCTTCTGCCCACATGGTATCTTCTTGTATCACCCCCTTTGCATCGAAGGCGCGATAACTATAACATTTCATAACTTTGCTCTAATACCTCCTTCAATTCCGCCCGTGGCCCCCATTCTTTTTCAAGCATTGCCACAGCCATCTCCATTGTCTGCATAGGTGGCTGTGTTTCCTGTATAGAAACAATTTGAGGTTCTTTCCGTTGCCTAATTAAATTGGCTACGGCAGGCGTATTTAATAAAATATCTCGTACTACAATAAATTTCGTCTCTATACGAACTAATCGCTGACATAAAACAGCTCTCAAAACCTGAGATAATTGGGCCCTCACTTCTTCTTGTTGTTCGGCTGGAAACACAGATATCATACGATTAATCGCCATAACAGCACGTTGTGTATGAAGCGTAGCAAACACCAAATGACCCGTTTCAGCCGCATGTAAGGCGGCTTCTAACGTTTCACGATCACGCAATTCCCCAATCATAATCACATCTGGATCTTCGCGAAGTGCATCACGCACCCCCGCTGCCATGGAATCCATATCTTGACCTAACTGCCGTTGATGAATTAAACTCCCCTTATTTTGAAACGTAAATTCAATGGGATCCTCAAGTGTAATAATATGCTTATGCGCTTCTTTATTAATACATTCTAAACAAGAGGCGAGTGTAAAACTTTTTCCAGAGCCTGTAGGCCCACTAACTAATACCAATCCTTCTTGTAATTTCACAATATGATGTAATAATTTACCAGCTTCACCCGTTGGCATTGCCAATGATTGATTATATAAAATGCGCAATGTACCACACATACTCTGTTGCGCTTTATACAAATGCACCCGAACACGTACATTTTGAAACGTAAAAGCACTATCTTTAGATTTTGGTTGATATACTCCTCTTGTATCCGCCACTTTATTTAAAGTCAATCCATTTCTATGTAAGCTATGCGTTTGCTCTATCATTTGCTCTATTGTTAGCTGTTTATCTGATATATCGTTGTCTGTTAACTGGATGATCTTGTTATCACTGCGACTTGAAATTTCCTCAGCCTTTAACTCTCCCCACTCACAAGCTAACTGAATTTCATCAAATACATTCTCTGTCATAGTCATATCAGAACCTATTTGCAAATCATGACCTAGTCTAAAATAAGGTTGTTTGCCTGCTTCTAAATGAACATCCGTTGCCCCTTGCACTATAGCCTGTTGTAACAATTCACTTAACTTCATTAACTTGTCCCTTCATTCAAAATAATATTTAATAACTATCTAGGTAGTGTCTAGACAAATACCACTTTGAAGAATCGCCTGCTTAGTCGTTAAACCTTGTTGTACGGCCATAGCAGCCGATGTTTGTAAAGTAGGATTTACATAACTTGCTAACTCTACACTATCCCAATGACTCACCTTAGCCGGTATAGCCCATAATTCATATAAAGCCAATCGACCATGAGCCCCTGTCGAGGTTACTCGTCTAACCAAACGTTGCGCTAGGGCACCAAGTAACGTCGCTTTTAGTAAATAGTCTTCAATCCCCATATCTAACAAGCGTTCCCGCACCCCAAGGGCTGTATTCGTATGAATAGTAGCCAATACGCGATGCCCCGTTAAGGCTGCCTGTACCGCTAATTCTGCTGTTTCCCTATCTCGAATCTCTCCAACCATGATAGTATCTGGATCTTGTCTTAACACAGCCCGCAAAGCACGCGGAAAAGTCAAGCCAGCCTTTGGATTAATTTGCACTTGAATGGCCCCAGGAATATCTGCTTCCACTGGGTTTTCTAGAGAAATAACATTTTCAGCCTTTGTATTCAATAATCTAAGTAACGCATATAAAGTGCTTGTTTTGCCCGAACCTGTTGGACCAGAGATCAAAAACAGACCATAAGGCCGTCGTAAAATCGCTTCAACCGATTGACGTACCTCTTCCGTCATACCTAATTCAGTTAAACTTTTGTAGCAATTCTCATTTCCTACAATACGACATACAATAGTTTCCCCATAAATGGCAGGTAATGAAGACACCCTAAGCAGCACTTCCTTAACTTTTGATGACTCAGAATGAGTAATCATATCTCCAAAATTTTCCAAAGTCTCATTCAACTGTTTACTAAAGTGATTATCAGAAGGCGCGTTTTCTGATACATCTTGCCAACACCAGCGGCCATCTTGAGGTAATCGTTTTTCACTAATATCAAGGCCACTTAAAATTTTAATACGATTCATAATCTGCTCGGCTTCACGACCAACCATAGTCCGATAAAGTTCCAATACCCCATCAATACGAAAACGAATTAAAATACCGCCTTTCACCGCATCAAAATGAATATCACTAGCTTTAGATTCCATAGCCTCACGAATGATCTCATCCAATTCAAACTCTACCTGAAACATTAAAAACAATCCCCTCTCCCTACTATCTTTTAAAGTAATTCACACTCTCATTTGATTGTCTAACTCTTATAAAATTACAAATTGGTCTACTAAAACCACTGCTAACGAAGATTTCTCGAAAAAAATAGTAACTCCTGCTAAATAACACCAATGATGTAAACTCACACCGTCAGTATGAGTAAAGCCCATCATTTAAATTTAAAATCAAATTAATTTTAAGAAAATAAATAGTGCCAAAAGCAAATCGCCTTTGGCACTATAACAATATCTATTCAGTTTTTACATCAGCCCTACGCTTGATGCACTACTTTCCCTTTTTTAATTACCGTTTCCACAATATTTACGCCCGTATGGTACGGTAAGAATTTATACGATGGATATTGAAGAATCACAATATCCGCTTGTTTACCTTCTTCAATAGAACCAATTTGATCAGCTCGACCTACAGCGGCAGCGCCATTGAGAGTCAATGCTGTAATCGCTTCTTCGGCCGTCATGCCCATATAAATAACCCCAAGGGCAATCATAAGTGGTACAGAATTAGTAAAACCACTACCTGGATTAAAGTCAGTGGCTAATGCTACAGCACAACCAGCATCAATCATCTTACGAGCTGGTGCAAATGGCTCTTTCAAGCAAAAAGCTGTTGTTGGCAACAAGGTGGCTACTGTATTGCTATTGGCTAACGCCTTAATCCCCTCATCAGAAGCATGTAACAAATGGTCGGCCGAATGACAACCAAGTTCAGCACCTAATTCAGCACCACCTAAGGTTACAATTTCATCAGCATGAATTTTTAAATCAAAGCCCATATCTTTAGCTTGTTGCAAGAATTTACGGCTTTCTTCAATAGAGAATACACCTTTTTCACAGAAAATATCACAGAATTGTGCTAACTCTTGCTGTTTTACTTCTGGCATAACTTCATCAACCAAAAATTGTAAAAACTCTTGATTCCGACCTTTATATTCTGGCGGAATGGAATGGGCCCCTAAGAAAGTGCGTACAATTTCCACAGGCTGACGTTTTTCTAGTTCTTTCATCACTTCTAACTGGCGAATTTCTGTATCATGGTCCATACCATAACCGCTTTTACCTTCTACGGTTGTAATCCCGAAAGCCAGCATCTTATGTAAAATATCTAGGCTATGATCTATTAACTCCTCAGCTGAAGCATTACGCGTAGCTTTCATCGTATTATTAATGCCACCACCACGCTCCATGATTTCCATGTACGTCATACCTTCCATACGCCATAAAAATTCATCAGCTCGATAGCCACCAAATACAAAATGAGTATGAGAATCTACAAAACCTGGTAACACCGTTTTACCTGTAGCATCTATTTGTTGCTCTACTGGCACCTCAGTTTCCCAGCTCGAATCATTACCAATGGCTTTAATTCGTCCATCTTCAATCAATATCGATGTATTTTCATAAATCCGAACCTCTTTCATAGCCGCGCCTTTAAGAGCTGTCTGCCCGAGTGGCGTTACTACTTGTGCTGCATTTTTTATTAATAATTGTTCTGCCATATATGTCTCCTATTATTTTCTACAAAGGGAACAGTAACCACTGCTAGGTTAATCAGACCCAACAGTGGTTGCCATTATGTGAAACTACTTAGTATATAATTTTGCTACCGCGTCTAAATCCTACCGAGCTGTATTTATATATGACTAACGGTATCTACCGAGTATTAATGACTAAGTAGAACGTTAGCTTTATAGAGCTAACATTTTTAGTGTATCACTTAATTGTTACTTTTGCGAGTTGTTATGACAGTTGCGAGCCAATCATAACAAATTAATCAGTAAACAATGTAAGCTTAGTCTTTAATCACTTTAGCGGTAGGATATACTTTAGCTACTGCTGCTTTTACTTTAGCATCATCAGCTACATATGGGATTGTAATATGCCCTACGCCAGCACGTGTTTTATTAAATTCTACTGCCGTTTCCATAGCATGTTCATTGCGTGCCCAAGAACGACGAGCTACACCACCAATTACGTCCCAAGACATGGCGGAGCGAATAATTTCATCTACACGATAACTCCCATCAAGTACAAGACCAAAACCGCCATTGATGGCTTTACCAATACCAGTACCACCACCATTATGAAGCGCGATTAAACTCATACCACGAGCGGCATTACCAGCATAGGTTTGAATAGCCATATCAGCCATTACATTCGATCCATCTTTAATATTCGATGTTTCACGGAATGGGGAATCTGTGCCTGACACATCATGATGGTCACGGCCAAGCATAACAGGACCAATTTCACCTAACCGAACTAATTCGTTGAAACGAAGGGCAATCCGCACACGACCCACTTCATCTTGGTATAAAATACGAGCCTGTGTACCAACAACCATTTTATTTTCTTCTGCATCACGAATCCAATTATAATTGTCCCGATCTTGGTAGCGACGATCTACTTCAATACACTCCATAGCTGCTTGGTCTGTTTTATGTAAATCCTCTGGTTTACCACTCAAGCATACCCAACGGAATGGGCCATAACCATAGTCAAAAAGATGTGGCCCCATAATATCTTCTACATAGCTTGGCCAAATAAAGCCATCTTTATCATCAATACCATTTTTAGAAATTTCTTTAACACCAGCATCATAAACAGCTTTCATAAAGGAGTTACCATAATCAAAGAAATAAATGCCTTTACCCGTTAATCGTTTTAATGCTGCAAAATGCGCTTTTAAGGTATCATTTACTAAGCTACGGAATTTAGCTGGATCTTCAGCCAACAAACGAGTCCGTTCTTCAAAGGAAATCCCTTGTGGACAATAACCACCATCATATACGTTATGACACGATGTCTGATCAGAAATTAAATCAACATGTACATCATTATTGGCAATATATTCTAACAAATCAACAATATTGCCATGGTACGCATAAGCTTTACCTTCTTTAGCGACCATAGACTCTTGTGCCATTTTTATAATTTCAGGTAAGGAATCAGATACACCTGAAATCCAACCCTGATCTAACCGAGTTTTAATACGTGAGTAATCAACTTCTGCAATAATCGCTACACAGTTCGCAATTTCAGCCGCTTTACCTTGAGCCCCACTCATGCCACCAAGACCAGAGGTTACAAATAATTTACCACTTAGATCACCATCAACGGGAATGCCAAGTTTCATGCGCCCTGCATTTAAAATTGTATTGAAGGTACCATGCACAATCCCTTGTGGACCAATATACATCCAACCACCGGCTGTCATTTGACCATAGTTAGCAACGCCCATTTCTTCGGCGATTTCCCAATCTTTAAGATTATCAAATAAGCCAACCATCATGCCATTGGTAATAATTACACGAGGTGCTTCTGGTTTAGAACGGAATAAACCTACAGGATGACCAGATGCTACAACTAAAGTCTGATCTTGTGTAACTTCTTCTAAATAGCGTTTAATCAATAAATACTGCATCCAGTCATGGCAAACACTACCCGTTTCACCGTAAGTAACTAGTTCATAAGGATATAAAGCAACTTCAAAATCTAAGTTATTATCAATCATAACTTGAAATGCTTTACCTTCTACACAATTACCTTTATATTCATCAATTGGTTTGCCATATAAACGACCTTCTGGACGGAAACGGTAGCCGTAAATACGCCCACGTGTAGTCAATTCTTCTAAGAACTCAGGAATTAATTCATCATGATATTCTTCAGGAATATAACGAAGCGCATTCTTTAATGCCACTTCCGTCTGTTCTGGGGTCAAGCGGAAACCACGATCAGGTGCTCGTCTGATTCCTTCTTGGAAGGTTTTCTTTGGCGGTAAGCCTTTGGAAAAATCTAATTTAATGGTCATAGCGTCTTGTACAATTTTGTTATTCATAGGTCCACCCCTTTTTGAAATGACTACAATATGCACGCATACATTGTATCGACTATACTGATTAAGCTTATTGTATACATAACTCATCTGAAAAACGTCTAACACTATTCGATTTATCTTGAATTTTAACATCACTAATTTATAAGAAATATCGTTACCGATCATACTCTTAGACACAATGAATAAACTATTTACGACAAACTCACTAAATTAACAAAAAGAGTTATCAATTCTGAAACCAACATTGAACTGAATGTTAGTTTTCAAATCGATAACTCTCTTTGCTATCATTTTATTAAGCTTTGTACCCCACTTCCAGATACTTACATATAGCTAATGAAAATCTATTTACTTAAATACTCATCAATTGCCGTAGCCGCCTGCTTACCTGCACCCATAGCTAAAATTACAGTAGCCGCACCTGTTACGGCATCACCACCAGCAAATACGCCAGGACGGGACGTAGCCCCCGTATGTTCTTCGGCAATAATACCGCCCCAAGATTGTGTTTCAAGACCTTTTGTAGTGGACCGAATCAATGGATTTGGATTTGTCCCTAAGGACATAATAACCGTATCACAAGGGATAACAAATTCGGAGCCTGCAATCTCTTGTGGACGACGGCGACCAGAAGCATCTGGTTCCCCCAATTCCATCTTAATGCATTTCACACCAGTAACCCAACCTTTATCATCATGTAAAATTTCAATTGGATTGGTTAAAAGATTAAACTCAACCCCTTCTTCTTTAGCATGATGTACTTCCTCTGCTCGAGCTGGAATTTCTTCTTCACTACGACGATATACAATCTTCGATTCAGAACCTAAACGTAACGCTGTACGAGCAGCATCCATCGCCACGTTACCAGCCCCAACGGTTACACACACTTTGCCAATTGCAATTGGTGTATCGTAACTATCATCATAGGACTTCATAAGATTAGCACGAGTCAAAAATTCATTGGCCGATAATACACCATTCGAAGATTCACCTGGAATATGCATAAATTTAGGCAAGCCTGCACCAGAACCAATAAATACAGCTTTAAAGTTTTCTTTGTCCATCAATTCATCGATCGTCACAGTACGACCAATAATAACATCAGTTTCAAACTTAACACCTAAATTTTTAATATTTTCTACTTCTTTATTTACAATACGATCTTTTGGTAAACGGAACTCAGGAATACCATAGGCTAATACGCCACCTAATTTATGAAGGGATTCAAAAACAGTAACGTCATACCCTTTCTTTGCTAAATCACCAGCACAGCTAAGGCCAGCAGGACCTGAACCAATTACAGCCACTTTAATGCCCTTAGCTGGTTCTTTTTCACCAAATACAACCCCATTTTGAAGATTCGTGTCAGCCACAAAACGTTCTAGTTTACCAATGGCTACCGCTTCATTGCGGATTCCCATTACACAAGCTCCTTCACATTGTTCTTCTTGCGGACATACACGTCCACAAATAGCAGGCAAGGCACTTTGCTGAGCAATAATACGGCCAGCTTCTTCGATATTGCCATGTTTTAAAGCCTGTATAAACCCAGGAATGTTAATATGTACTGGACAAGCCTGTACGCATCGAGGTACTTTACAATCTAAACAACGCTGTGCTTCTAACATAGCTTCTGTTTTGCTATACCCATAACACACTTCTTCAAAATTGGTCGCCCGTATAGCTGGATCTTGTTCCCGTACAGGGATTCGTTTCGTTTTATCTGTTAATTCTGTAGTTTCAACACTCTCTTCCGCTTTGCAGGTACAATCTGGATTAGGATGAGCTTTATCCATTTCGCGAATTAACTTACGCCCTTCTTCTGTTTTATACATAGTTTGACGTTGCATTGCATTGTCAAAATCGACTAAGTAGCCATCAAATTCTGGACCATCAACACAAGTAAATTTCACTTCATCGCCAATCGTCACACGACAAGCGCCACACATCCCTGTACCATCAACCATAATGGAATTCAAAGAAACAACAATAGGAATCCCTAATTCTTTAGCTGCCAAGGTAGCAAATTTCATCATAATCATCGGCCCAATGGCTACAATATGATTATATTCTTTACCTTGAGCAATTAAATCTTTCATGCAGGCGACTACATTGCCATGAAAACCGGTAGAACCATCATCCGTTGCTAAATATAAATTACCTGCTACAGAACGCATATGATCTTCATAGATAATTAAGTCTTTATTACGTGCACCAATAATAACATCAGCTTCACAACCACGAGATTTTAAATATTTTACTTGTGGATATACAGGTGCCGTCCCTACGCCACCACAAAGAAATAAAATCTTTTTTTCTTTCAATTCTTCATCAGAAAGTTCAGCCAAGTCAGTAGGATTCCCTAAAGGCCCTACAAAATCAGACAGCAAATCACCTTCTTCTAATTTAGCCAATTTTTGTGTTGAATCACCTAAGGTCTGAAATACGATACTTACAGTACCTGCTTCACGATCATAGTCAGTAATCGTTAATGGCACCCGTTCACCATATTCACCATGTTTAACAATAACAAATTGGCCTGGTAAGGCAGACTCTGCCAATCGTGGAGCTAAAATGTCATACTGATACATATTGGCATGTAAAATTTCTTTGCGTACAATCTTATACAAGAGAACTCACTCCTTTAAAAAACTAAATACCTACTTGATTTCAATATATCCCTATCAAAATCAATGCCTATTAGTTACTCCCTCTCGTTACATCGATATGTAAAATACGACCTTCCCATGTCATTACTATCATTGTACACCTAATATAGTAATAATAAAAATTACATTTACGCATAATAAGTGTATTATATTTATCAAGCAGTGTCCAATTCCTATTAAATTATAAATCACTAGATTTTAATGCTTACGACACACTTTATTCTAAAAAAACAGAGCAGTCTGTATTCTACTGCTCTGTTTTTAATATCCTACATATCGAACTATTATAAATTTACTTTATTCAATAAAGCTTGTTCTTTTTCGTCAACGCTATTTTCAATGGCTTCCATTTTAGCATTCAAATCAGCTACAAAAGCTTCATCTTTAATGCTACCTAAATTGATTTTTACATTTAGAAACGCACCATGTACAGATGTACGAGCATTCATAGTTGCAACAGCGCCATCAGTAATCGCATTTTGGTTACCTTTTTCAATAACGGTCGCTGCTAATGGTAGTAAAGCATTAGCCAATTCCCCAATTTTAAAGGGAACTAAGGCTGCACCTTTAGTTGCTTCTTGAATAGCTGCCGAACGAGCTTTTTTATCTTCCTCTGTATCTTTTGGCAATTTAAACGCCGCCATAATTTTATTAAATGCAGCACTATCTTCATCTATATAAGCTAAGAATTGAGCTTTCATTTCATGAGCTTTTGACTGAATTTCTTTCATTTCTGCTTCAACAGCTGCATATTTTTCTTTCCCAATTGTCAGCGATGCTACCATTTCAATTAAAGCAGCACCAGCAGCCCCATTGAGAGCCGCAATACTACCACCACCAGGTGCTGGTGAACTAGAACCAGTTTCATTAATAAAGCCTTCTACGGATAATGCTTTTAATTCCATTGTGCCTCCTATATAAGTATTATATCCACTTATTATTCATATATGGCCTTCATAGGCCGTTACCTATTATCAAATCATTATCTATGACTTAGACCTATTAGAATAAACCAGAGATTTTACCATCCGCATCAATATCCATATTTAAAGCAGCTGGCTTCTTAGGAAGACCCGGCATTACCATGATATTGCTAGTTTGACAAACGATAAAACCCGCACCATTAGCTACACGTACGTCTTGCACATTAATAGTAAAATCTTTTGGTGCCCCTAATAAAGCAGGATCATCACTCAAAGAATACTGTGTTTTCGCAATACATACTGGCAATTTATCAAGGCCCCAGTCTTCTAATTGCTTAATCTGTTTCTTAGCATTGGCTGTAAATTCTACACCTGTGCCACCATAGATTTTTTGTACAATCTTGGTTAATTTTTCAGGAATAGAGTCTTCTTTATCATACATAGTAACCGGTTTAATGTTGGTACCTTCCACCATAGCCGCTACTTGTTTAGCCATGTCAATACCACCATCGCCACCTTTTTCCCAACATTCATTGAGTGTTACATCCACACCATAACTATCACATTTCTGTAATAATTTTTCAATTTCAGCTGGCGTATCTGAGGAGAATTTATTAATAGCTACCAATACTGGTAAACCGTAAGCACGCATGTTTTCAACTTGTTTAGCCAAATTTACAAAACCAGCATTAACAGCTTCTACATTTTCTTCGCCTAAGTCGGTTTTCTTAACGCCACCGTGCATTTTTAATGCACGAATTGTGGCAACAATAATAACAGCCTGTGGGAAAATATCCCCGTATGGACATTTGATATCGAGGAATTTTTCAGCACCTAAATCAGCACCGAAACCAGCTTCCGTAATAACAATATCGCCTAATTTAAGTGCCATTTTGGTAGCTAAAATAGAGTTACAACCATGGGCTATATTGGCAAATGGGCCACCATGCACTAAAGCTGGCGTATGTTCTAAGGTCTGTACAATATTAGGCTTAATGGCATCTTTCATAAGCATAGCCATAGCCCCTTCACAGCCTAACTGGTGAACATACACAGGTTCGCCTGCATAATTACAACCAATTACAATACGGCCAAAGCGTTCTTTTAAATCTTCAATGCTCGTTGCTAAACAAAGAGCAGCCATGATTTCAGAAGCTACTGTAATCATAAAATGATCTTCACGCGGGAAGCCACATACTTTACCGCCCATCCCCACAACTACATTACGCAACGCACGATCATTCATATCGAGCACACGTTTCCATGTAATCTGACGCACATCAATATTAAGGTCATTTCCTTGATGGACATGATTATCAATCATAGCTGATAATAGATTATTAGCAGCTGTAATAGCATGCATATCCCCTGTGAAATGTAAATTAATATCGTCCATTGGCACAACTTGCGCATAGCCACCACCAGCGGCGCCACCTTTAATTCCAAACACGGGCCCTAACGATGGTTCACGTAAGGCAACAATCGCTTTTTTACCAATTTTATTTAACGCTTGCGTCAAACCAATGCTCGTTGTCGATTTACCTTCCCCTGCTGGCGTTGGGGTAATCGCTGTTACTAATACTAATTTGCCATCTGGTTTATCTTTTAAACGTTTTAAAACGTCTAGCGATACTTTTGCTTTATAATGGCCATATTGTTCTAATTCTTCTGGTAAAATACCACATTTTTCAGCAATGGCCGTAATTGGTTCCATCTGATTGGCTTGGGCAATCTCAATATCACTGAACATGAATGCACCTCCTGTAGGGCTGATATACGTTTGAAAAATAACTTTATACTTTTTAATTTACACTAAATATGTACTTTTTTCAACTCCTATTGTACATAATAATTATGCAACTAAGCGCTGTATTCGGCCCTAAGCTGGCGCTCACGCATTAAATCAGTCCCCTAATTATGCTACTATAATCAAATTGCTTTCTAATTAGTCTAGTAATTGTTTTTCTAAAATTTGGTTAATATCAAAGTTTTCTACTTGTAAATAATATTCAGCAGCCATCATCAAGGCAGCCATTGGTACAGTACCTATAATTTCACTGCCTACAATGGATACACCATACCGCTTAGCTTCCATCTTAATCATTTCAAAAGCTTGATATACAGACGATTTTTGATAATTTACCAAGTTCATTGATACTTGTACTTGGTTACGTTCTTCTAACATAACGCCCATAGCTTTTACATAGCGCAAACCACCACCAATATGACGAATTTTCTTAGCAATCGCATCGGCTACAGCAAGATCGCTAGTATTTAAATTAACATTAAAGGCTACCAAGGACACGCGAGCCCCTACTGCGGAACAACCAGACTTTTCATTCATTTCACTTGGACCATAATCAGGTTTCCAGTTTTCATCTTTAATTTTTTCAAAGAATCCTTCATACTGGCCTTTACGAACGGAGGCTAAATTGCGACGATCTTCTTTAGTGCACGCATCTTCATAAAGATATACAGGAATCCCCATTTCACCATAAGCTTTCCCAACTTTATTAGCAATCTCTACACATTCTTCCATAGTCACTTCAGAAATTGGCGTAAATGGCACAACATCAACCGCTCCAAACCGAGGGTGAGCCCCTTCATGTGTACGCATATCAATCAACTCAATGGCGACTTTGGCCATATTAATAGCCGCTTCAGTAACAGCTTCAGGTGAACCAATCAAGGTTACTACAGAGCGATTATGATCTGCATCACTTGAATAGTCAAGAATCTTTAAATCTTTAATTTTACGTGCTTCATCAACGATTTTCTCAACCTTTGCCTTATCGCGACCTTCACTAAAATTTGGAACAAATTCAACTAACTTAGCCATACGATTGCCTCCATTCTAAAATGAATACGTTTATATCATGATTTTTAAAACAAAACATGAAATTCTATACGTCCAATATACATCAACTATAACCAAAAAAACATCAAATTTTCAACTTTTTAAAAAATTTTTGATTTTTGACACTTTTTAGACGTAGCTGACTTATAGTGTATGTAGCGAATAGATGAAGTACCTAAAACGGAGGTTTTATGGAAATTACAGCGATTGCTCGTCACCAAGCGACTACTTCTACCTGGTCTGGTGGCTCCACAACAGAGTTTTTTATTTATCCACCACAAAGCTCTTATAAAAAAAGAGATTTTACTATTCGGATAAGCTCAGCTACGGTGGATGTAGAATCATCTGAATTCACCTTACTTCCAGGGTACACCCGTCTAATTACTCCGCTAACGAATCAATTATACCTATCTTTTAAAGAAACAGCAGACACATATCATTTAAAACCGTACGAAGTAGCCTACTTCGATGGTGCTTATCACACCTTTTCAAAGGGGAAAGCAACTGACTTTAATGTTATGGTCCAACAAGGAATGAAGGTTAACTATTCTGTGTTAACTTCTTCTTCTCAACTTAATCCTCATGAACATAGATTTATCTATGTTCCCAATTTACCTTTTGTACCCTCTGCCAAGGCTCGAATAGGTAACCTCCAAATACAACCGGATACATTATATTATCTGTCCGATTGCACGGAAACGGTTCCTTTATTCCTTGAGGATGCTGCTGTTACAGTTCTCTATGTTGAAATATCCTTTTAGGATACTCTATACAAACTTCATCTTCTTTACAAAATGGCAAAACCCCTAAGTCTCCACACTTAGGGGTTTTGTTATGCTATACATATGCTATAAATTTTCTTCACTCAATATAGAGCGTTCATAATTATGTTCTAATTCGTCAGCAGATACTTCTTTTTCCCACCGTGAAACAACAGCGGCCGCAATGCAATTCCCTGTTACATTACAAAATGTACGTGCCATATCAAGCACACGATCTATGCCTAATAAAATAGCAATGCCTTCTACGGGTAAACCAAAAGCAGCCGCCGTCCCAGCAATTACTATCAAGGAAGCCCCTGGCACACCAGCAATCCCTTTAGTCGATAACATTAACGTTAATAACATAAGTAACTGCATTTCAATTGGAAAATTAATATCATAAACTTGCGCTAAAAATACAACAGCCACACAACTATATAACGTTGAACCATCTAAATTAAATGTATAACCTAAAGGTAATACAAAACTGACAATTCGTTTTGGTAGCCCCAGTTTTTCAAGCTTTTCCATTGCAATTGGCAAGGCCGCTTCACTAGCTGCCGTCGAAAAAGCTAGTACCAATGGCTCTTTCAATACTTTAATTAAAGGAAATAAATTAGTTTTTATTAACAGGGAACCCACTGACAAAACAAGTAATAGAAAAACGACAATAGCTACATATAGGCAAAGAATTAATTTTACTAGCGGTAAAAGCATAGTAATGCCAAAGGTTCCTACTGTATAAGCAATAGCACCAAATATACCGATTGGCGAAATATACATCACATAATGAGTAACTTTAAACATAACATGGGCCAAATCGCGGGCTAAATCAATAATCTGTTTCCCTTCATGGCCAACACTCGCGCAGGCAATAGCAAATAGACAACTAAAAAATATAATTTGTAACATATCACCGCGCCCCATGGCATCAATAATATTTGTTGGCACGATGTTGACTAACATAGCCACATGATCCAACCCTTTACTACTAGCCGCCTTTGTAACGGCTTCATTATTGCCACCGGACGATAAATCAACGCCCGCCCTTGGTTGTAATACATTAACTGCTACTAATCCTACTATCAAAGCTAAGGTAGTGGCAAATTCAAACCAGATAATCGATTTACCACCTAATTTTCCTAATTTCTTAAAATCACCAGTACCAGCGATTCCCATGACTAAACAACTGAAAATCAAAGGCACTACAATCATTTTAATCATACGGATGAAAATATCACCTAAAGGTTTTAAGGCTTTACCTATATCAGGTGCTATAGCTCCTACAGCAATCCCAGCCAGTAAACCAATCATAATCCATGTTGCTAAACTCATCTTTCTCAAACTGTTCATACATGCCCTCTTCTTTCCTCAACAGTTAATCACAGATAAAAACACTCTATATTAAACGTCTCCCGTAGACGTATTGAATATACATATACATATACATACATATATATATATATATATACCAAATATATTACATATATATAAATCCATACCAGTCTTTTCTCTAATATATTAAATTGAATTCTATTATAAATAATTTAAATAAAAAGGTCTTACTTTATAAGGAAAACATGCTATTTCACCCTATAAAATAAGACATTATCGCCTTCTATTTAATTATGAAACACAATCTTTAACAACCAAAAACTGTAAACATATATACAAATAGTAGAGTATTCCCTCAGTTAATAAAAATTCAATTTTTTATTCCTGCACTATTATACATCTGTAGATTTGTATAAGTCAATAAAAAACGCTCCTAACATGCATAAGTAACATGTTAGAAACGTCCTTTAAATGTATCAATTATTTAGCTTCAAATTCTAAAGCTTCAATCTCTTCTTCGGTAAAGGGTTCTTTCATCCTTCTTGTTAATTCTTCTGGTGAAATTTCATTTTCCCAGCGTGCTACAACAGCAGCCGCTACACAGTTCCCAGTCACATTACAGAAGGTACGAGCCATATCTAAGATTCGGTCAACGCCTAAAATAATCGCAATCCCTTCTACAGGTAAACCAAAGGCAGCGGCTGTACCAGCAATCACTATTAAAGATGCTCCTGGTACGGCTGCAATCCCCTTAGTGGATAACATTAATGTAATTAACATTAATAATTGCAATTCTAAAGGAAATGGAATGCCATATACTTGTGAAATAAATACCACTGCTAAGGCACTATATAAAGTAGAACCATCTAAATTAAACGTATAACCTAAAGGCAATACAAAACTTACAATATGTTTTGGCAAACCAGCCCGTTCTAGCTTTTCCATAGCAATCGGCAAGGCCGCTTCACTAGCTGCAGTAGAGAACGCTAATACCAATGGCTCTTTTAGCACTTTTAAAAGAGGGAATAAGTTCGTTTTTGTCAAGAATGAAGCAATAGAAATAGCAATAACTAAGAATAATATCAACGCTACATAGAGACACAAAACAAGTTTCAAAAGTGGTAACAACATGCCTAGACCAAATTCACCTACCGTATATGCAATAGCACCAAAAATACCTACTGGCGACACATACATAATATAATGTGTTACTTTAAACATAATATGGGCTAAATCTTTAGACAAATCAATGATTTGACGACCATCTTTTCCTGTACTCGCCGCTGCAATAGCAAACAAGCAACTAAAGAAAATGATTTGCAACATATCGCCGCGCCCCATCGCATCCACAATATTAGTTGGCACAATATTAACCAGCATTTCAACATGATCAACACCATGAGCCGACGCTACTTTAGTGACTACTTCAGAAGCACCATTTTGAGTAAGTGCAACCCCTACACCAGGCTCCATAACGTTAACGGCAAATAGACCTACGATCAACGCTAAAGTTGTGGCAAATTCAAACCAAAGAATCGCCTTACCGCCTAAACGACCTAATTTTTTAAAGTCACCTGTACCGGCAATCCCCATAACTAAGGAGCTAAAAATAAGTGGCACTACAATCATTTTAATCATTCGAATAAATACATCACCTAATGGTTTCATAGCTTTCCCCACTTCAGGTGCTACACCACCAACGATAACCCCAGCCACTAAGCCAATGATAATCCATGATGCGAGACTTAATTTTTTTAGAATTTGCATATTTCACTTCCTTTTTCTAACGTTAGGTCGATGCCTAGCAACACATAATCACGTATATATACGTACTAAAATTCCAAGCTATAAAAATAGCGTTACTGAATTATTATATATCTATAAATTTAGATTAGTCAACCTAAAGGCCATATCAATTTTTCAAGTATGCCTAATTAACAATTGTCTACACTGACTTCACATGGTACTATTAGATTAATCGTATTAACCTATATTTTTAGTAGACAATAGTATTTATATACATTTTTATGATAAATAAATACGTTTTACCTAAGGAGGTTTTCTATGTATTCACTATCTGCTACCAATCACTACGAATGTTTAGCCTATCACAAAGACAAAGGTTCTACTAAAGAGCAGCTCCATATTTCTCAAGAAGTCGCCTATAAGCTATATATAGAAAACCGTCTAATTTCTACATTAATAGCCTCCCCCCATGATTTTCGCGATTTAATTATCGGTTATTGTCTTATGGAAGGTCATATAGAACAAGCAACCGATATTGCGACTATTTTTATGAATAGTGAAACGCACCGCATTGATGTTACTTTAACTCACGATATTCAATACTTTCATGATGCCCTACCAACCTCACGACCTGCAAAAAACAATACATTTACAGTAACTGCTGATGAAATTTGTAGCTATGGGGGTTTGTTGGATTCCATTACTAAAGCACATCACACCTCTCACGGAGTTCACGAAGGCGCCTTAGTACAAGATGGTAAAGTCATCGCTTATGCAGAAGACGTAGGCCGCCATAATGTGCTCGATCGATTATTAGGCATCATTGTTACTCAAAATATAGATACTTCTGACAAAATCCTAATTTTTAGTGGGCGTGTACCACAATCAGTCATAAAAAAAGTCCATCGTATTGGGGTTCCTGTCATGTGTTCGCGTGCTATGCCAACCGCCTTGGGTATTGTTCTAGCTGAAAAATACAACATTACGTTATGTAATGTATTGCGCCCTGATTCCTTTAAATGCCTAACACACAGCGAACGTATCCTTGATTTATAGGCAAAAGCCCTATTACAGGCCTTCCACCCATCATGGAAGGTCTCTGTAATAGGGCTTTTTATAATTATCAATAAATTCAACCTTTAATTAGATTGACTCTTAATCATGATTTTTAAGTAACAACTAATTATGATTTTTAAGTAGCAATACAGGTATTCTATCGCCAATTTCATAGCTATGTTTTCCCTGTTCTAATTTGGCTAATCCATTGGCCTGAGCTAACCCCAGTAAAGCACTGGAAGTAAACACTCGATTTGGTATAAATACAGCACCTTGTGCCGTATAGGTAATAACACCTTGTACATAACGATCAAACGGATTTTTTTTATGAATAGCCGCTCCTAATGGCAATGTTACGCTCATTAATTCGGTATTAGCATAACCTTGACAAAAACGTAATATGGGCAATACTAACAAATGAAAACCGTTATAGGCCGCCGTCGGATTCCCTGATAAACCAAAACAAAGTGTATACTCACCAGACTTGCGCGTGATAAGCCCACCATATGAAGCGGCACCAGGACGCATTAATACGCGGTTATACAGGGTATGTGCCCCGATTGCTTTATAAATGGCCGGCATAGAATCAAATAAGCCTACGGAAACACCACCAGTACTAATAATAATATCAGCCTGCTGACTTAACTCTTGAACTTTAGCAATTTCACGGTCTAATAACTCTGGTGCATCACTTACATGATAAGTCATTATATCCTGAAATCCATGCTCTGCTAATAGATTCGTTAACATAAACAAATTAGAATTATAAATTTTACCCGCCGTTAATGGTTCACCTACCGGTATAATCTCACGGCCTGAGGTCAGTACAAGAATTTTTAACGTCGTATATACAGGTACCGTAGCATACCCTAAACCAACAGCGACTGCAATTACACCTGAATCCAACACAGTACCTGCTTTTATAACTACTTCACCGGTACTGCACTCTTCCCCTTGTGGCACAATATTATCACCTTGCTTAATTTCACCACGAACCGTAATATATTCGCCATCAAAATCACAGCGTTCCTGCATAATCATGGTATCACAATCATCAGGAATCGGAGCCCCCGTCATAATCCGAACGGCTTCCCCCTGAGCTACTGGCCCGTCAAAAACTTCGCCAGCCCCAATCAAACCAATCACTTTAAACCGATTTACTTGTGATTGATACGGAATGACAAAACCATCATAAGGTGATTTTCTAAATGGTGGCATATCACTTTGAGCGGTTAAGTCCTCGGCTAATACACGACCTAACGCTTGAGACAGTGGTATAGCTTCAACGGACTGCTTTGCTCGCTTTACTAGTTCCGTATGCCATTGTTGTTGACTTGCTTCTACTGTAATTGCATCCATAATATATTTCTGCTCCATTGTCTCAAACTACTATACTCTCATTTATTCTTAGCTTAAAAATAACTATTCATTAGTATTTACGCAAATGTTTCCCGCTTATGCGTTAACAGATCTTTCATCGTCTCATCAGTCACCAAAGTCAGTGCTTTTTTAGGGCACCCTGTAATACAGGCTGGGGTCCCCTTTTCTGTATCAATGCATAGGTCACATTTTGTTGCTACTGTCCGTCCATCCTCCAAAGGAGCCATACGAACAGCACCAAAAGGACACGCCAATACACATTCACGACAACCAATACACATATCTTCGTCTACAAAAATCATATTGTCATTGCGTTTAGAAATGGCCTTTACTGGACAAGCCGCCATACAAGGTGCATTTTCGCAATGTCGGCAATGAACGGCTACTTTAAGTTCTGGTTGACGATAGGCCTTACAACGAGCTCGTTGTAAGGGATTATCTAACTTAACGTCTGTCATAGCTAATCCATGATGTGCCATAATGCACTGTCGTTCACACATACCACAACCAATACATAGACTTACATCGCAAAATACAAATTGATTCATACTTGTCCCTCCTTTGCAGCCCATGCTTTTCTCGCAGTTTGGAGGTTTTTCTGATTAGCAATATCAGTAATACTATCTTCCACATAATAAGTTAACGCTTCTGTTGGGCAATGTGAAACACAGGCAGGGGCCCCTTCCTCAGTATGGACACAAAGATCACATTTATTAGCAACAACCCTTGCTCCTTGTGATTCTGACACTCGTTTCATTTGAATCGCCCCAAATGGACAAGCCATTGTACATTGTTGACAACCAATACAACGTTCTTCGTGAAGTACAATGCTATTGCTTCCTTTTTCAAGAGCACCTACTGGACAAACAGTAACACAGGGCGCATTTTCACAATGATGACATTGTACCGTCATAGTTTTAGTCTTAGTTTTTACCACATGAATGCGTGGAAAAAAATCTTCACTATCTGGATCGGTAGTAAAAATACCATTACCACGATGTGCTACTACACAAGCCACCATACACGTACGACAACCAATACAAAGTAAAGGATTTCCTTTTACAAAACGATTCATGCGCCGGCACCTGCCTTTTCTATACCCATTTTTGCTCGAATGAGAGCATATTGTGACTTCACATATTCTTCTGCTTCCGCTTGATTATCTAACTTTTCTACACGACAAGCGCAATATTTATATTCTGGCGTTTTACTCTTCGGATCAAGGACTCCATTAGTCAATTCATTACAAGCACCAATCCACCATTGATAGGTCATATAAGTAGCGCCTTCTTTAGCCCGTTCTGTTGGTAAACAACGAGTTATTAAACTGCCACGACGAGAACGTACACGAACTAAATCCCCCTGTTCAATACCTAAGGATTCACAATCCTTAGGATTCATAGCAATCCAACCAGGTTCATCTTCTAATTGACGAAGCATTCGACAATTCCCCGTCATCGTACGAGCAGAATAATGGCCAACTTCACGAACGGTGCAGAAGGATAGCGGATATTCATCATCTACTTCTTCTTTTACCGGCTGATATTCATTGAATACCAAATTACCACGTCCATCGGCCGTAGCAAATTGCCCATCTTTATGCAAATACATAGTCCCTTTGTCATCCATGCTTTCCTCATAGCAAGGCCATTGTACACTACCAAGAGCTTCAATTTTTTCATAAGTAGCACCAGCAAATTTAGGTGCTAACGAACGCATTTCATCCCAAATTTCCTGTGTATTATTATAATGCATTGGATATCCCATGGCCGTTGCCAAAAGGCAGAGAATTTCCCAGTCAGTTTTAACGCCGGCCGGTGGCTCAATCACTTTACGAACACGCTGGAACCCTCTATCACAGCAAGTATAAATTGCATCATGTTCGCCCCAAGCAGTCGCAGGCAATATTACATCAGCATATTCAGATGTGCGATTCATAAAAATATCTTGCACAATAATAAAGTCTATTTTTTGTAACGCTTCACGAAGTTCCTCTAAATGTGGATCTGATTGCGCTGGATCCTCACCAATAATATAGTATGCATGAATTTGTTTCTTAGGATCTGCTTCTTCCAGTACCTTTTCAGGAACTTGAGTTAATTTTAAACCTACTGTCGGCGATAATTCTACACCCCAGGCAGTCTCAAATTTTTTACGAATATCTGCCTGCGTCACATCTTGATAACCTGGATATTCATTAGGTAAAAGGCCCATATCACAAGTCCCTTGTACATTATTTTGACCACGTACAGGGCCTACACCAGTCGCATAATGACCATAGTTACCAGTTAACATTGCTAAGTTGGAACAAGCTGCTACGCAATCAACCCCTTGTGAAAACTGAGTAATGCCCATGCCCCATAGAATAACAGAATGCTTGGAAGAAGCATATAAACGAGCCGCTTCCCGAATTTGTTGGGCTGAAACGCCCACTTTAGACGCTACCGCTTCTGGTGCGTACTTAGCAAGCTTTGGAGCAAACTCTTCATAGCCATTTACATGATTCTTAATGAAGTCTTCGTCCACCAAACCTTCGTCTACAATTGTATACGCTAATGCATTTAAGAGTAAAAGATTGGTACCACCTTTTTGTTGCAGATGAATGTCTGCAATGCGCGCCGTTTCAGAAATCTGTGGATCCGCACAAATAATCTTGGCGCCTTTCGCTTTAGCTTTAACAATGCGACGCGCCACGATAGGATGTGACGTAGCCCCATTATACCCAATATTTAAGATGACTTCTGCATCTTCAATTTCAGGCACACTTAACGACATAGCCCCTTCACCAATTGTTTGCTTCAAACCAGCTACTGAAGCGGCATGACAGATTCGAGCACAATGATCCACATTATTCGTGCCCACAACGGCTCTCATAAATTTCTGTGTCATATAGCCCGCTTCATTACCAGGCCCACGAGCTGAACCAGCTCCCATCACGGCATCAGGACCATATTCTTTGATAATAGCCTGTAATCGTTCGGCCGTATACTGAATAGCTTCTTCCCAACTAACAGGCTCTAAAGGGCTCCCTTTGCCCCCTTTACGAATCATAGGTGATGTAATACGACGTGTTAAAATCTGTGGATCATTCAAATAGTCCCAACCATAAAATCCTTTTAAACAAAGCCTACCTTCATTAGTTCGACCAGGCGCGCCTTTCGCTTCAATGATACGATTTGCTTCCTTATCAACTGTAAACTCAATTTGACATCCCGAACCACAATACGGACAAACTGTAACAATTTTCTCAAAGTTACGTTGCATAGGGTACCCTCTCATTCACTTGAATACAATAAATACCTTCTCGTATGACCCAATACCTATATTGCCTATATTACATCAGCGTTCTGGTAAAATCTGTTGCTTTAACCACCCAGCTAAGGTTTCTAGTTGATGTAACGAAAAATGCGCTCGCTCTGAATCTTCAGATTGAGTCGCGCCTTCTTTAACATCGGCTATAACCATAGCCTCATTAATCACTGATGTTTCTATTAATGCCTCTTGCCTCGAACCTGCTGTATGGCTAGGTAATACCTCAATACTAGGTAGCATACCGCGACTTCGTGTTTCAACAATGACCAAGTCTACTAATAAGTTCTCCGCTAATGATATAATATCCTTCTTTTCATTATGCGAAACTAGCATAGCATACTGAGTAGGCCCACTAATGGCAATCGCTTTAGCTCCTGCCTGTGAAGCTAACCATGTATCACTGCCTTCTCGGTCCATAGTAAACCCATGTCCATCACTTTTCGCATAGCCAACCTCATAGCCTAATGCGGTAAATAGTTGTATTAACTTTGTAGCCACTAAAGTCTTACCTGTCTTAGACTGTTCTGCCACAACAAATATCATAGGCACTTTACGCTCCTTATTCAGAGCTAACGACTTCGCTAATTTATAATCTAAGGGCGTATTTATATTTTTATAATCTAACGCATGAGTATCCACTGCTATAAATTCTGTGTTTACTCTGTCAAATAAGGCGCGTACTTGAAATATACCTTGAGCTAACAATTCTTTAATAGGTTCTACACAACGCCGACTATATAAAGCAGCCAACGGCTCTAACTGCCCTGCCATAGTGGGTACTACACAATCAGTAGGTGTCTTGCCTAGCTGCTGCAGCATATTACAAGTACTACCAAATGAAAAGTGATTAAAAAACGGCATATCAATTGAAACAGCTAAATACACTTCACTACGCCCTACAGATAAACCAGCTAGCAAGCCACTAAGTGGTCCCCGACTTTCTCCTTGATCGGGCACCACATACATAGTAAGAGTAGGCTCATTCACTATTTCCCATTGATAGCGCATAGTGCTGTCTGGTTGAATGTTGGCAACTTCTGTTTGGTTAAGTGCCACATGACCTTGTCGATCACTCAGTGGATGAGATGCATATAATTGACCTGGCAATAAACTTAAATCAATCGATTCATTGGTTGAAATAACAATATCTATAGGATCGACAGCTCTTGTTTTTTCAAGGAGCGTTGTCAAAAAAGTACCATGCCCCCAAGCTAGGTTGGCTTTATTTTGCCCCATTCGCGAACTTTTACCACCTGTTAAAATTAAAACGCCTCGCTTATACGCATGATGTCCATCCGTGCGCTCTAAAACAAGTCGTTTCATAGTATCACCTTCTTTGTAATCCCTTCGTAATGCGCGTATAAAATAAAACAATAACCATTAAGTTAATAACTAATTCTGGAATCATATAACTCGCATTATAAATCATCGAATATAGCCATGGATTTTGACCCGCTGGTGCATACGCCGCAAACACAACCGCCCCTGAAACGACAGAACAAAGCCACCGCAAGGAACATCCAGCCAATACGCCCCCAATAGCACCACTGCGACTATTACGGAAAAAGCCAGCCACACCAATAGCACCATACCCCAAAATATAGTCTAATAAAATACTTAAGAAATGAAGAGAAAATTTAAAGCCTAATAAAAACTCAATAAGTCCATAGGCCATACAAGTAATCAGCCCCCATTTACCGCCCCAACGCAATGCGAAAATAATGAGCGGTACCAAGTTAGCGGCATTCACTGATCCGCCTTGAGGCATTTGAAATAATACAACAAAATGCAGTACATATGCGATTGCAATGGAGAGTCCTGCTTCTACTAACATACGGGTCCGTTGTTTCTGTTCCATATCTTCTCCTTTGGGCTTAGCCCCTATACTCAAAAAACAACTAAATGTTAAGTATTAGCCTCTCCTTAAGCGTATGTTTACCCAATACCTGCCAATACAAATTAATTATACTTCTTTCCCTTCCCAAAAGGCAAATCAGAACGTTTTCAAAGATAGTATAAATAATGTTCGCAAAAGACTTGCCAAAGCATGACCTTTCCTTTATAATGTCTAATGGATTATTATGTTATTACAAGGAGGCCTTCCATGATTAACACAACAAACATCTTTGATTATGAAGACATTCAATTAATTCCTAATAAATGCATTGTAAATAGCCGCAGTGAATGCGATACGACTGTAAAACTTGGTAACCGTACATTCCGTTTACCAGTTGTGCCTGCTAACATGCAGACTATTATTGATGAAGAATTAGCTGAAAAATTAGCAGCCAATAATTATTTCTATATTATGCACCGTTTTGCACCACATACTCGCCTTGATTTTATCAAACGCATGAATGAAAAAGGCTTATATGCCTCCATTAGTATTGGTGTAAAAAAAGACGAATTTAAGTTCGTAGATGAAATTAAAGCGGCTGGTTTATCACCTGAATACATTACAATTGACATTGCCCACGGTCATTCTAACTCTGTCATTGAAATGATTCAACACATAAAAAAACAATTGCCAAACAGCTTTGTTATTGCTGGTAACGTAGGTACCCCAGAAGCTGTTCGTGAACTTGAAAATGCTGGTGCTGATGCTACTAAAGTGGGTATTGGACCAGGTAAAGTATGTATTACTAAATTAAAAACTGGTTTTGGTACTGGTGGTTGGCAGCTTTCCGCTGTTCGTTGGTGCTCCAAAGCCGCTACTAAACCAGTAATTGCTGACGGCGGCATTCGCGATCATGGCGACATTGCTAAATCCATTCGCTTCGGTGCTACATTCGTTATGATTGGCTCCCTCTTTGCAGGTCACACAGAATCTCCAGGTAAAGAAGTGGAAATTGATGGCAAACCATTTAAAGAATACTTCGGTAGTGCTTCTGAATCTCAAAAAGGCGAAAAGAAAAACGTAGAAGGTAAAAAAATGTACATCCCTTCTAAAGGCAGCTTATTTGATACCTTAACTGAAATGGAACAAGATTTGCAATCCTCTATTTCTTATGCTGGTGGCAATAACTTAACCGCTATCCGTAAAGTAGATTATGTAATCGTTAAAAACTCCATTTTTAATGGAGATCGCTAAGTAGAAATAGAGAAACCCTTAAATAGGGCAACACTACAATAGAATTTAAAAGAGTGTAACTAGTATATTCGCTCTCGACAAGTCAAACTCTGACGTTTGTTACATATACTAGTTACACTCTTTTTCTATTTATATCTTTTTTATCAATGGCTCATCTATTTTTAGTGACACCTCAGGCGAATGTTTACTCCACGCTAGCCCCAAACAAACAATAATAGATACTACAATCACCCATACCATATTTCATATCACTTCGATTCGTAAAATCACATCCTTAACGATTACGGCGATCCTTAACTAAGCTAATAAAGAAATCAACCGTAGCTGGATCTTGATGACTGAAAAACAAACTTTCTTTCGTATCTAGCGATTGAATTCGAGCCATATCATCAGTCGATAATTCAAAATCCCACACATTAATATTTTCTGCCATACGTTCTGGTTTCACACTCTTAGTTAAGCAAACAATACCACGTTGTACCTGCCAACGCACCATAACCTGTGCTGTTGATTTGCCATATTTTTTAGCAATATCGATAAGAACAGGATTATTAAAAATATCACCACGGCCTTCCGCAAAGGTAGCCCAAGATTCAATTTGCACATCATTTTTAATCATATTTTCTTGAGCTTCAATCTGTTGATTAAGAGGATGTGTTTCTACCTGATTAACTTGAGGCTTAATTTCAGTAAAAGCGGCAATATCACTCAAACGATCAGGATAAAAATTACTTACCCCAATAGCACGCACTTTTCCCTCTTTATAAGCATCTTCTAAAGCACGGTACGCCCCATAATAATCACTAAATGGTTGATGCAATAAGAATAAATCAACATAATCTGTCTTTAATTTTTTAAGCGACTCAGCAATAGAAGCTTTGGTTTTTTCATAGCCATAATGATCAATCCAAACTTTAGTTGTCAAAAAAATCTCTTCACGAGGAATCCCAGATTCAGCAATGGCTTCGCCTACTTCCGCTTCATTAAAATATGCCTGCGCAGTATCAATATGACGATAGCCGGCTTTTAAAGCAGCCAGTACAGCCTGCTTTGTTTCTTCAGCAGGTATCTGATATACACCAAAACCTAAAATCGGCATTTCTACACCATTGTTCAATATTACAGACTCTTTATTATTATTAATTGCCATATCATTCACTCCTATATTTACTCTACTAACTGATAACTTATATCACATTTGTCACCTTATGTGATGAGTATACGTTGTTACAATAAAAAAGTACAATAGAAGCTATCCATAGCAGTATAACATTCACGCATAGTGAAATAATAACCGCTTCAAACGCACCTACCAGTTCTGGCAAATAAATAAAACTATATGACTCAACATAGAAGAACCCTCAGTATATGTGTAACGACCATCCGAGCTTGCCTCTCTCCTCATTCATATATCTGCTTATCAAACAATATTAAATAGAAAAAGCCCACCTTAGCTGTGTGAGTCACCATCCGAGCTTGACTCGACCGGTGACTCACACAGCTAAGGTGGGCTTTATTTATTTGTTTAATAACAGATATATCCCTTACTTCCCTTGGAAATTTGGTCTCCGTCGTTCAGAGAATGCACGTACGCCTTCCTTAAAATCTTCAGAAAAACCTAAGTATGTTTGCAATTCTACTTCTAATTTAGCATATTCATCCCAACCACTAAAGAAAGCGGCCCACATTTGCTCTTTCATAGCCTTATAAGAAAGTTCAGGTCCCTTAGCCAAACGCGTACAAAGTCGATCCGTTGTTTTTACTAATAACTCTGGTTCACACACTTTATACACAAACCCATACTCTTTTGCCTTTTCAGCAGTTACTGCTTCACCAGTCATAGCCAAATGCATAGCCCGATTCATACCAATAGCACGCGTCAATAAGAACATGCCACCTGCATCAGGTGCAAGACCTACATTAACAAAAGCCTGAATAAAACGACTATTTGTAGAAGCTATGCACATATCAGCTGCCAATACCATATTAAATGCAGCCCCTGCTACCGCACCATCAGTACTCATTACTACAGGTTTAGACATTTTCTTCATAGCAAACGAAATCTGCATCACTAGTTCTGCAATGGCAACCAAAGATTGTTGATCATCTTCTTCCACTGCACGTTTCATTTCAGATAAGTCGCCACCAACGGAAAAAACTTTGCCCACAGCATTAATTAAAAGCACCCGTGCTTCTGGATTCGCTTCAGTTTGCTCAATAGCATCTAAAATCTCATTACACATAGGAATATTAAAGCCATTTTGCACTTCTGGACGATTAAAAGTAATTGTTGCAATTTTGTTTTCTACTGAATACAAGATATTAGTATATTCCATCAATAACTCCATTTCTAATACGCGGAAACAAATACAGTCCGTAATCTTTTTAAAAATTCTGACATCTTATCTCTCTTTGTTACTAGTATACCGAATTTTTTCGATAATGAAAAGAGTTACCTACAGGATTTCTTATTTTAAAACCTCTTCTTTTACTTGTTCGATTAATTCATTACTTGGTTTCCCATGCCCATAAAGTAGAGCCATACCTACAAATACAATCCCCCCTACCATATTACCGATAGTAACTGGTATTAAATTATTGATAAGAAATGTTTGCCAGGTTAACTGTTGAAGGGCCTCTTCGCCTATATGCCACGCTGCCATAACTTGTTGTACATAGGCTGGATCATTAAGTGCCATAAGACCTGCTGGAATATAATACATATTGGCTACACAGTGTTCAAAACCAGATACAATAAACATTAAAATTGGTAGATAAATGCACAATACCTTGCCTGAAGTTGACGTTGTGCCAAAACTCATCCAAACAGCTAAACAGACTAACCAATTACACAAAATACCTAACACGATAGCTTCTGTAAAACTTAATCCTACTTTTCCCAACGCTATTTTTATCGTCATAGCGCCCGCCATATCGGCGCCACCATGCCATAAACCAGATAAACTGAGTAGCCAAGCCACAAAAATAGAGCCTATAAAATTACCAATATAAACAAAAATAGCATTTCGAATCATAGCACCTGCTGATACTTGTCCACACAGCCACGCACTAGCGATCAATACATTGCCTGTAAACAACTCAGCTCCAGTTAATATGACAAAAACAAGACCACTGGCAAAAATAAGACCAGAAACCAAGCGTCCAAGACCATACCACCCGGGATCAGCGAGTAAGTTAAAAGCTCCCATAGTGGAGGCTTGTGCGGCCAATGCAATAAAGGCCCCAGCTAAAAATCCTAATATTAAAAGTTGTAAACTAGCAATACTACTCTTCTTCTTCCCAATAGCTAACGATGCTGCTGACGTTTCTATTGGTTTTAATAACATGGGGGCTTTCATAGGACTCCTTTCTATGTGATTCACATATAAATACAAAAAATTCATAAAAAGCATAACAAAAATAACTTTTTATCATTTATAAGAATTAAACAATATTATATAGAATTTGTCAAGATTATATTCAGCCATATAAAACTTATAAAAATTGTAAATTCCTCGACTATCGGCTAGCTCTCTAAGCCATATGGTAATTGACTTTATAGGCTATATTACATTTCCTTTACAAATAATTTACTGCCTTTTTTCTGTATCTTTTATAATGGCTTTGTTAGGATAAGAGCAGCAGAAGTTCATTATTTTTTGATACATTAGGAGGTATTTTCATGAACGGAACGCAGCATTTACGTAAAATGGTATTTTTTGCTTTAGCAGGTGCTTTAGCCTTTGGTATTAACACGCCCACAGCCCAAGCTAACACGCCTGCCCCAGCGGTAACCTTGAGTGCCCAAGCAAACTTACCAGCAACGGCTGTCACAAGTAAGGACATTAAGGTATTACCGATTAATCAGGCTAAATTCTGGCAAGGTCAACGCTTTGACTTTGAAATCGAATTGCCAAGTAGCACTCAACAAGTAGCCGTGACTATCAATGGTGAAGATGCCAGTAAAGTATTCAAACAGGAACCTACCATTACGCAACACAGCACTCATATTTCATACCGAATTAATGATGTGGCGTTTAAAGAGGTAGGTGAAAAGCATGTTAATGTGGTGGCCGCAACGAGCCAAGGTACCTTGAAACAATCCGCTAATTATAACGTTGTTAATGAAAAAGCCCAAAAGAAAGCTAAAAATGTAATTCTATTTGTGGGCGACGGTATGAGCATGCAAGCCAAAGAAGTAGCCCGTATCCTTTCTAAAGGCCTCTCTGATGGTAAATTTAATGACGTATTAGCCATGGAAAAAATGCCTCATATGGCGCTTGTAACTACCTCTGGTTATGATTCCCTCGTTACGGACTCTGCCAACAGTGCGTCCGCCTATAATACAGGCAACAAATCCGTAGTAAATGCCATGGGCGTCTATGAAAATAGTACCCCAGACCCACTGGATGATCCAAAAGTAGAAAATATATCTGAACTAATTTCACGTAGCAAAGATATGTCCTACGGCATGGTAACTACAGCTGCTGTAACCGATGCTACCCCAGCTGCTGTAACGGCACACACTCGTCGTCGTGGTGAACAAAACTTCATTGCAACGGACTTCTTAAACCGTGCAAAACCACCAGCTGTTATTCTCGGTGGCGGTTCTCAATTCTTCTTACCATTAAGCACACCTGGTTCTAAACGCAAAGATAATGTAAATGTTATCCAAGAATTTAAAAATAAGGGCTATCAATTTGCTGGTAATAAAACTGACCTTGCCAAAACAACAGCTGATAAACCACTGCTTGGTCTTTTCACATTAAACACTATGAATGTATATATGGATCGTGCGTTCTTGCCTGAAAATCCATCGGTTCTTAAGAGTTTCAATGACCAACCAGGTCTAGTCGATATGACTAAGAAAGCCATTGAAGTTCTCGAAAAAAATCCTAATGGTTTCTTCCTTATGTCCGAAGCTGGTTCTATTGACAAACAACTCCATACTATGGATTGGCAACGTTCGGCCTATGATACTATCGAGTTTGACCAAGCTATTAAATATGCACAAGACTATTCTAAAGCCCATGGTGACAATACCTTAATTATCGTCGTAGCAGACCACGCACATGGTATCAGCATCACTGGTACTTATAGCGAACAAGACGGTAAAGTGGGTCGCGAAGCCGTTCGTGTATATGGTGATGCTGGTTGGCCTACCTTTATCGATGCCAATCGCGATGGTTTCCCAGATAACCCAGATGCCGATGTAACCTTAGCCGTTCAATATGCAAACTCACCAGATCATTATGAAAATTATCGTTTCCAAACAGAACCTCATGATCCAGCAACGGCTGGTAAAGATGGTAAAGTCATTGCCAATCCAAAACGAGCACCACAAGGCGCTCGCTTAGTCGAAGGGTCCTTGCCAACAACGACTGGTGAAACAAGTGAAGTTCACTCAGCTGATGATGTTGTCCTTATGGCTCAAGGTCCTGGTTCAGAATACTTCAATGGCGTAATGGATAATACAGAAGTATTCTTTGGTATTCTCCGTGCCCTTGGCATTGATGGCAATAAAGATGTAATTAAAAAATAAGTAACTAATAATCAAGGATGTGACTAGGAACATGATGCAATTAAAACAATGGCTTCGTCCTTTCATACTCGGTTTCACCTTACAACTTTTTATCGTAGCTGTTCCTCATACAGCCTTCGCTAATTGGCTTAGTTTTGGTGACATGTATGCAGGCGCCACTTCAGAAGGGTTAATCTTATCAGACAGTCTTTTATCATTAAATGGACAAACAGTTACCATGCAAGGCTATATGGCGCCCCCATTGAAACCAAGTATCAACTTTTTTGTCCTTACCGAAACACCTATGTCTATATGCCCCTTCTGTTCTACGGATGCAGATTGGCCTAGTGATATTGTAGTCGTATATTTAGATGATGCAGTCACTGCACTTCCTTATGACCAAGATATTACAGTCACTGGCCAGCTTGATGTAGGAAGTTATGTAGATGGTGAAACTGGCTTTGTTAGCCTTGTGCGACTCTTAGGATCTGAGGTCTACTAAGATGATTCATATTGAAAATCTAATACACCAATTCCCAGACGGCGAAACAACCGTAACCGCTTTAGAGTTACCTAACTTTTCAGCCCCTACTGGTAGCCAATGGTGTATTACCGGTGTCAGTGGCAGTGGCAAATCAACGCTATTACAATGTATAGCAGGTCTCTTACAGCCCACCAAAGGCCGACTTCAAGTTAATGAGTTGTTACTCAATGAAGCCACGTCTAAAGAACTTGATGTATGGCGCGGTAACGATGTAGGATACATATTTCAAGACTTTAATCTGCTTAATTTTTTGACAGCTGAGGACAACATCCTAAGTGGTGCCTTCTTTGCCAATCGGTTTACGCACAAAGAAATGGTGCAAGAAATGAATGAGCTTACCACTAAAATGGGTATTGCCCATTTGCGCCACAAAAAGCCGACCCAATTGAGCAAAGGTGAACAACAACGTGTTGCTATTGCTAGAGCGCTTATTAAAAAACCGCGTCTCCTCTTAGCCGATGAACCGACAGCTAGTCTCGACGAAGCCAATAGTCAACTTGTCATAGATTTACTCAAACAATATAGTGAATCACTACAAGCTACCCTTCTCATTACTAGTCATGAAGAAACTGTAATACGCCAATTTTCCAATCGATTACACTTAATGAAACGAGGTACCCATGATTCATAAAATAGCCTGGCAACAACTTTGGTCTAAACCATTGACGACCACGCTACTCCTCATTGTCATGGCACTCGCCGTTGCATTAAGCGTGCTAGTCGTTTCATTAGGGAGTGGCCTTCAGCGGGGACTCATTGCCGCGACTGAACCCTTCACTCTCCTAGTTGGTTCACCCGGTAGCAGTCAACAATTTGTGCTAAATACAGTCTTTTTACAAGATAAACCCTTAGCCAATATACCATATACCGAAGTCGACCAATTACGTAATAAAACAAAATTAGTAAAACAAGCTATTCCTTTAGCCTTTGGTGATAGTATGCAAGGTTACCGACTCGTTGGTACAGAGCCTGAAATTTTTACTATACGGCCTAGTAGTAATCAACCTGAATGGTTACGCCTTGCCGAAGGAAAGCCGTTTACCAAACCATTTGAAGCCGTTATTGGCCAAGATGTAGCTCAACACACGGGCCTTAAAGTCGGTGATACCTTTTATTCTACCCATGGCACATTAGCTAAAGGCAAAGCACACGAAAATCAACCTTTCACGGTAGTCGGTCTTTTAGCTAATACGAATGGCCCCTATAATCAAGCGATCCTAACCTCCATTGAGAGTATTTGGGACTTACACACGCATGGCCATGCTAATAAAACGCCTATAAAAGAAACGGATCCTACAAAAGGACTTAGTGCCAAAGGCGATGTGACGGCCATTATGATTGAGCCCGTTGGTTTTGGTCAAGCTTATACTTTAGCTAGTCTCTATGTCAACCGTAAAGATGCACAACTCGTTTTCCCTGCCCAAGTCATTACCCAACTTTTTAACTTAATGGGACGTGGTGAAAAACTATGGCAACCTATCGGCTATTTACTAATTGCCTTAGCCATGTTAGTAGTTCTCGTAACAGCCTATCTGGCCACCCTAAATCGACTTCGTGATTACGCGATTTTAAAAGCCTTAGGGGCCAGTCAAAAACAACTATATAGTATTCTAGGCCAACAGACTGCCTATGTCATCGGTCTAGGCGCTATCCTTGGATGGTTACTTGGATTTAGTGCTTACCTTGGAATTGCTCACTGGCTCAACGCAAGTTCAGCCATAATTATGCCCGCTAGCATTTCGTTAGCCTCTATCCAACTAACTCTATTATGTATCTTCATAGGTTTACTGTTTGGCTTATTACCCATTCTCGCCTTTCATAGAAAAGCTAAACAACTCCATGACGTTATGAATTAACCTCACAACCTCTATTTAGCATTTTACACAACCTTATACCCTTATTAACCTCACGTTTTATACAACCTCACTCAAAAAGGGATATACCTTGCGTAGCTAAGTAAAACGAACTTATACATAATAAGTCGATGTTTTGCTTATACACTCGGTATATCCCTTTTGCTATTTTATACTTAGCGACGCGCTTCTATTTACTTTACAATTACTAAAGCGCCACTATTTACAATCTCATATAATTCTGGTAAAGCTAGTTCTTCATACGTTTTTGGTTCTTTTGTCATGGTAAATACAACTTGTCGTTGATTACGAATTAACGCTTCAAATAAACGTTTTAAGGCACGCTGAGACAATTCATCCGCTTCACGTACTACATAATCAAATTCACTCACTAATAACATATCAATTTTAACAAATGTTTCCATGAAGTCCGCTACATAACCATAAGTTACACTATCGGTATACGCTTCTACTAATTCTTGCCCCGACTTTTCTAAAATTACTAAATTAGGGGCAATCGTCAAACATTCACGTTTTACAATCTCACCCACATGAGCCATCCGATCTTCTGTACCAACTACAACTAAAGGATTATGCACATCAGCCCCCAAAGCAGCCGCTACCGAATCAAAGGTATGACGAGCATCCGCTTTTACAATCGTATCTGTACACTTTAAAATATCTGTATTAACTGTATCTTTCATCTCAAAACTCCTCTTAAAACAAACTTTTTATGTAAACCATATGATAAGACCCATTGTCTTTTATGTTAATATTGCTGAGAGTTATTATTACTTACAGCAATCTACTCACATTATATCAGAATATCAGAAAAATCGGCAATCGAATATATCGATTGCCGATTTCCTTATACCTATCTACATCATTGTTATGTCAATTTAAGCAAATATGCTTCACCTTACATCAAATGGCTTAACGATGAAGTAAACAATACCGGGACTCTCCCCAGTCCTCAATTGACTTATTTCGCTTTAGACGCTAAAGCAGCTGCTTCAGTACGTTTACGAATTGCGTCAATCAAAGGCTTCACTTCTAAAAATTCTGCATCCGTTAAACGGAAAGTACGACCTTTACGGTCGAATAAAGATTTTTTGCGACCTGCGCCCGCGCGTTTGCCGCCCCACTTGTTACTTTTCATAACGTTCCTCCCTTGGGAAATGCGTAACACTGCCATGCAAAAAAACTACCTATTCTTCTCTGTTTATAGTATATACTATTCAAGCGACAAAATTCAATATTCTAATTCATGTATACCTTAAACTTTTACAGAATTTTTACATTTATTGCATACATAATTCAAAAATCTTGATTTTTCTACTTATAGATACAAAATTCATTATGATAAATAATTTCTTTTATCAAGTTAACGCTCTGCCAATTCTAGCCATCGCATTGTTTTTACCTCTAACTCATCCGCTACTTTTGATCGTTCCGCCATCGTATTTTCTATGGCTTCATAATCTTCCCCCGTTTGATTAAGCATAGCATCATACGCTTTTAATAATCCTTCTAACTCAGCAATTTTCAATTCTAACTCATCTAATTCAGCCTGTTCGGCCTTTGTCAGTGGTTTTGAAATAATATTTTTAGCTGAGGTGTCGTTACTTGCTCCGCCTGGCTCACTTTCATTTGTAAGTATCTCACTAGTATGGCCAATAGACTGTTCTTTAATAGACTCATGATTTTTATGAGCCTTAGCCGGTTCCGCCACTTTATTATCAGTAAGCAAACTTTCTTCTGCTTCTACCTGTTCTCGATATTCTGAATACGCCCCATGAACTAACTCAATAGTCCCCTGCCCTTTAAATACAAATAATTTATCAACTACACGATCCAGAAAATAACGATCATGGCAAACCGTAATCACCACGCCACTAAAAGAATCTAAAAAGTCTTCTAATACTTCTAAAGTTGGAATGTCTAAATCATTAGTAGGTTCATCTAACAATAATACATTCGGTGCACTCATCAGTAATTTAAGCAAATAAAGGCGTCGCTTTTCACCACCTGATAATTTGCGAATTGGCACTCCGTGAAGCTCTGGTGTAAATAAAAACCGCTCCAAGATTTGCCCCGCACTCAAAGTACTCCCATCCGCTAATACCATATAACGATGATCCTCACGAATATAATCTAACACGCGTTGATCTTCATCAAAAGGTGGTAATTCTTGCGTAAAATGAGCAATACGAACTGTTTCACCACGCCCTACTGTTCCTGCTTGTGGTTCATATGTCCCATCTAATAGGCGCATAAACGTCGATTTACCAATCCCATTAGGTCCTACAATACCAATGCGATCATGCCGAACTACATGATAGGTAAAATCATTGACTAAGGTTTTGCCCCCTAATTCAAATGATAAATGCTCAATATCAAAAATAGTTTTACCAAGCCGACTTTTTAACGCAATAGGATCTAATGTATCGGCTCGTCGTGCCACATCTTGCGCTTTAAGTGTTTCATATCGCTGTAAGCGTGCTTTTTGTTTGGTAGATCGAGCCTGTGCACCCCGCCGTACCCAAGCTAATTCGCGCTTTAAAAATTGACGCCGTTTCTCGGCGGTTGCCGCTTCTCGTTCTTCTCGCTCAGCCTTTAAAGTAAGAAATGTTTCATACGTTCCTTCATAACTATAAAAATGACGATCTGATAATTCTAAAATCTCATCACTTAACGCATCTAAAAAATAGCGGTCATGCGTACTGATAACTAGCCCGCCTTTACGAGCCAATAAGTATTTCTCTAACCATTCAATACTTGCTTCATCTAAATGATTCGTCGGTTCATCAAGAAGCAGTAAATCACTAGGATACAATAAGGCTTGCCCTAATGCTAACCGTCGTCGTTGACCACCTGATAGATATTTAACAGGTTTTGTCAAATCATCAAATCCTAATTTAGTTAAAATTGTCCTCGCTTGCTGTTCTACCTGCCAACCACCTTCCGTTTCCATACGGTTCAGAAGCCTTAAATGCTCATCACTACCTGGCGCCTGTTGATCCACACGTTCATATTCACGCACTAAACGTAACACGGGGTGATGTGCTAAGAAAATATTTTCTAATAAAGACGCTTCTTCATCAAATTCAGGCGCTTGCGCTAAATAATAGATAGAAGCTTTACCATTGCGCAAAATTGTGCCTTTTTCAGGCTCCATTAATCCCGCTAACAGCCGCATAAACGTTGATTTACCAGTCCCATTAACGCCAATAAGACCAATGCGTTTAGTATCCGTAAAGGTCATATTGGCCCCTTCAAATAAACGTCGTGTCCCATAGGATTGACTAACATCTTGTAAGGTTAATACATTCATAAATAGGATAATCCTTTCCCACATTATCTTGATTCTATAGTTACTTCTACAGCCTACCTGTAAATATTTATTCCACTATACATTTAGTTACTGCTTCGCCTACTAGGCTACTAAACTATGATTATTATACAATAAAGCTTAAAAACTTACCAAAAGAGAGTATCAAAAAAAATTAGCTACTTTAGATTATCTATACGACATAATCTTAGTAGCTAATTTTTGTTCCTTTTAATCTAGGCTGTCATCATAACGAGCCATATTTTCTTGTCGAATATCTTTCAAGTTAGAAAGTAATTCATCCGTATCTTCTACGCGAGTAAATAATTCACCAAAGTATTCAGAATCTTCTACTGTCACACTCCACTGAAACGAATCATTTTCATCATAAAGGGTAAAGATAATTGGTTCTTCTAACGAACGTGGTACATTACCGTCCTCATCCGTAATCGTCGCATAGTCACCATTATCATCAATTTGATAAAATAAAGTTTCCCGATCATCAATTTCTACCAACTCAAACCCTAAATTTTCATAAAACGATTCCAGCGCGTCGCCGTCCATACGAATCCTCCTTTAATGCATAACCCCAAATCCCCCTATGGGATGTTGAGTACATTGTACAAAAATTTCTAACTCTTAGCAAGAGACTTTTTTAAGACAATGTTAATTTTATCACTACAATTAATTAGTAAATCTTAACCTATACTATAGCCTAATAATTTCTTAGTAGACGTTACAATATTCGCCGCCCCATCAATTTGCCAACGTTGCTCTTGGGCTGACATTTGTTCTAATCGCTCAGGATTATTTAAAAGTACAGCCACAACATCCTCTAAATTGTGAATATCACGAGCCCATCGCGCATATCCTTGTTGCTCAAAAAAGGCCGCATTACCTTCTTCTTGCCCTGGAATCGCACTAAAGAATACCATAGGTACCCCTACGGTAACACCTTCCATACAAGTCAACCCACCGGGCTTAGTTACCAATAAGGTAGCTTCTTGCATAAGCTTAGCCACTTCTAAGGTATATCCATACACCGTTGTGGGGGTACGCATCGAATGACTCAGGGTCATCAAACCTTCGTAAAGATCGGCATTACGTCCGGTAATAACAATCAGTTCATCAATGCCCGATACCTCATCTAAGCGCTGTAATGCCGTCTCTAAGCAGCCTAACCCTAAGCCACCACCCATAATCAATACCCGCACTGGATAAGTAGGCTTATAGGTTGTTAAACGATGTTCAAAAAAGCTTCGACGCACTGGTATGCCTGTAATCGTAATTTTATGGGCGGGAATCCCCGCTTCACACAATTCATTCACCATACTTGCGGTACCAACAAAATAGGCATCAATCTGTTTATATATCCAAAATTGATGTACCTGAAAATCAGTAATGACAGCCACTAATGGTACATCAATTAAATTCTGTCGCTTTAAAATACAAGCTGCTCCACAAGGAAATGGATGAGTAAATATCACCACATCCGGCTTCTCTCGATTAATTAACTTCAACATCCGCCGTTTTAGCATCCAAGCTAATGCAGTCTGAGCAGCACTGCCTTTCTTATCTCCCTGTGACAATCGATAAATCACATCGTACAACATAGGAAATACATCAATCATTTTTATATATGTTTCTTTCAATAAATTATCAAAAGAAAAACTATTAGTATCTAAAAAATCTACATGGGTAATAATCGCTTCTGGGTTTTGTGCAACCCAGTATTCCTCAATGGCTCGCGCCGCTTGGGTATGGCCCGTACCAATGGAAGCCGATACTATGAGTATACGTTCCTTCTTGCTCATGCTGGTCTCCTTCCCTGTTGTTTTATTATATCACATTTTACAAATTAACAAGCAGGAGCGAGCTTATTTTGCATAAAAAAAGAGACCCCCCTGCCACCTTAGTAGCGACGGCCGTAGCCGTCTATACCCTAAGGCACACAGTGCGGTCTCTCTTAACATCCTAACAAAATTATTTTTTGCGAGGTTTAACTTTAGTTGTTACATTAACTAATTCTTTTAACTGTTTACCAGCTTTGAATGCAGGGGATTTAGAAGCTGCAATTGTAATAGCTTTACCAGTTTGTGGGTTGCGGCCTTCACGAGCGGAACGTTCGCGAACTTCAAAAGTACCGAAACCAATAACTTGTACTTTTTCGCCTTTTGCTAATTCTTCAGCTACTGTGTCGAACACAGCTTTAACTGCTTTTTCAGCATCCTTTTTAGTTAATTCGGCTTTCTGAGCAACGCTTGCGATTAATTCTGTTTTATTCATGACAGAACCTCCTTAAAAAATAGAATGTATCCCATTCATCTGTAATGACTTGTAAGAGTATATCACGCTTTGCCAATCATTTCAATGAATGTTTTTGTTCAGACACCTTAGCCGAGTCCCAAAATGAGTCCAACTCGTCTAGTGAAAAATCTGCCCATGAACGGCCGCTGTCTTTTACACAACGTTCCACATAAGCAAAACGACGACGGAACTTATTATTGGTGCGGTTTAGTGCATTTTCACCGCCTATTTTATACCATCTTAGAAGATTAATCAAGGAAAAAAGCACGTCTCCCCCCTCTAATTCTGCATTTTCATAGTCCCCCTGTGCAATTGCTTCCTTAAATTCGGCTATTTCCTCTTCAAATTTTGCCCACACTGGTGGCTCAGAATCCCAGTCAAAACCTACCTTGGCAGCCTTTTCCTGTAATTTTTGAGCCCCTAATAAAGCCGGTAATCCTTTAGAAACACCAGCCAATACAGTTTTTTGCTGATGCCCCGGTTCTTGCGCCTTTAAGGCCTCCCAATTTAGCTGCGTCGTCGCTACTTCTTGTGCATTCGCTTGCGTAAATACATGAGGATGACGACGAATCATTTTAGCACTAATATCATCAATAATATCTTGCACGGAAAATAACCCTTGTTCTTCAGCTAAACGTGCATGAAATACTATCTGTAACAATACATCACCTAATTCTTCACGCAAATTCACTATGTCCTTATTATCAATGGCCTCCAATACTTCATAGACTTCTTCTAATAAATAACGACGAAGGGTGCTATGTGTCTGTAAGCGATCCCACGGACAGCCATTAGGGGCCCGCAAAGCGGCTACTACATCAATTAACGGTTGTAATGTAAAATTAGACACATCATGATGATTAGAAGCCTCAACCACATCTGTAGCCCCCTTAATTAACAACCATCGAACAGCAGTGTCTCCTTTTTCACTTTCCTCTGCAAGATACGTCCGGCCAATGGATAGTAGCTGACATAATTTTATATGTTTAGGCCCAATGAGTTGGTTCGTTTCACGTATACCAACTAACTGAAAGCTTGTGTGTGCTTCAAATCTTAAATTTAAACCCTCTAAAATGCGCTCTAAGCTCGTTTTATCTTTTTTAATACCGGTTATCACTAAAGCCCCTGCCAAATCAAATGGAACATATTCTAGCTGAGAGGATTCTATTAAAAAAACACCGGCCTTACTTTCTATGCCCAATTGTTCTATCACATGACTTATTTCTGCTAACGACATATAAATTCTGCCACCTCCTTACTTATTATTATTACCTGTACGCTTTTGTAATCGCTTACCAATAAATGGCATCGCTTGCCACTCTTCATCTTTTACTGCTTTACTAATTAATAATCCTGCACCATATACAATAACAGCGATTATAATAGCCCCCACAACAGATAAATTACCGCCTACTATAGAGCTTAAAAAAGCATAGGTAATAACTGTCGCACCACCCATAGCAAAAGCAGCAAATGCTATTTTACCAAGTTCTACCCAAGGCACTTGATACTGAATATATTTACGTACAAAAATCATATTTAATAAGGCCGCTAACCCAAAGTCAATATTAGTAGACCAAGCAGCTCCATTGATCCCCCATTCAGGTAATGCTGTCAAATACCAGCTGAGAGGAATTTTAATCAATGTACTAATAAACAAATTAATCATAGGAATTGCCGTATGCCCTAGCCCTTGTAAAATCCCTGTACTTACTTGCTGTACGCCCAGCAAGAAAATACTAAGACTCATAACCGCGATGGGACCGCCTGCATGAGGCGTTGCATACAATAATTCAGAAATAGGCGTTGCTAGGACACACAAGCCTACAAAAGCAGGCACTGTAATTAGCGCAGTAATTTTTAACGCTACATGACTTCGATTTTGAATCTCTAACATATCACGCTTTGTGTATGCTTCTGAAATAGCGGGTACTAAACTAGCAGCTAATGAAGTTGTTAAAATAATTGGCAAATTAACTAATGACGTCGCCATACCCGTCAAATACCCAAATAAGGTCGTCGCTTCACGAATGGAATAGCCCGCATCAATCAAACGCTGTGGCACAACCCCTAAATCAATCCCCGATACAATGGGCATCATAATATTTGCCATTGATACAGGAATGGCAAGAACTAATAGCCGTTTCATAATCTGCCCTGAGGATTCAACGATACTTTCCGGTGCTTGCTTAGCTCGTAATTCGGCACGTAAACGGCGTTGGCGATGATAAAAATAGATTAATACTAATACGCCACCAACTACACCTGGAAATGTAGCTAAAGTAGCACCAGCTGCCGCCATAGGTAATCCATAGGGAAGCAAGAATAAAGCAAAACCAACCATACAGGCCACACGTAAGGACTGTTCCATAACTTGCGAGGCCCCTGTAGGCAACATATCTTGAAACCCTTGGAAATAACCTCGTAAACAGCTCAAAATAGTAACTACTACGATAGCCGGTGCTAAGGCCATTAATGCATAACTACTCCGTGGATCAGTAAGCCACTCTGACCTAACTAACCAAGGAACAGCTAGAAATAAAGCGACACTAAAAAAGGCCCCCAGAGCAAATAATACAGTAGCCGATACTCTAAAAATCTTAGAGGCCCCGCTAATATCTTGATGGGCTAATTTATCAGCAATCATAATAGAAATGGCCACCGGCAATCCGGCCGTGGCAAGACTAACAATAATCTGATAAATCGGATATGCCATCTGATATAGGCCAATCCCTTCGCCCCCTAAAATGCGCGCTAATAAGACTTTACTAAAGGCGCCAATAATTTTAACTATAATGCCCGCTAGCGTAAGAATCATAGCGCCCTTCAAAAATCGGTTCATTGGTCCCTCCTTAAGCACCTTCTGGCAATAAACTAGGGTCTCGTTTTTCTAATTCACCCAATAATAGTTCTGTCTTAGCTAACACCCCATCGCTAGTGCCTAAGGTGTAACGAAGTACATCGTTTGACATTTTTACATGGGCCCAAATTGCCCCATTTGGCAAACCAGGATGCCAACCGGCCATGCGTGAAATATCTCCCCAATGAATGGTGAGCAAATTATCTCTAATGACCATACTCTTAATGCCTAACGCTCTCGCACGTTCTTTAATACGCGCCAATTTTAATAAGCGCTCTACAGGAGCTGTTGGCGTACCAAAACGATCAATTAATTCATCCGTAAATTCATCAAAATCTTCTAACTTGCGAATCTGCAATAATCGTTGATAAATGGTAATTTTACGGGCTGTGTCCTTAATATAGGCCTCATCAATAAACGCATCAATTCCTAAATCAATAATAGGATCGAGTTCTACCGTCTTAACGACAGTCTTATTTTGTGCTTTAGCAATCGCTTCTTCTAGCATAGAGCAATATAAGGCAAACCCTACTGACGCAATATTACCATGCTGTTGTGACCCTAATAAACTGCCTGCCCCACGAATCTCAAGGTCGCGCATAGCCAACTTAAATCCAGCGCCTAATTCAGTAAATTCTTCAATCGCTTTTAACCGTTTTTCCGCTGTTTCACTGAGCATTTTATCAGGACGATATAAGAAATATGCATATGCTCTACGACGTGAACGTCCTACACGACCACGCATTTGATAGAGCTGTGATAAGCCAAGGCGATCCGCATCATACACAATAATCGTATTGGCATTAGGAATATCAAGACCTGTTTCAATAATACTGGTACAAAGTAACAAATCATAGTGGCCTTCATAGAAATCAACCATAGTCGCTTCCATATCATTTCCTGCCATTTGACCATGAGCAATAGCAAATCGAAGTTCTGGCATTGCAGCCTCCAATAATTCTCCCATATGCTCAATAGAAGCCACTCGATTATACACAAAATATACTTGCCCACCACGTTGAATTTCTCGTCGAATCGCTTCCGCAATCAATTTCATATCATACTCAACAACGTAAGTTTGCACCGGTAATCGCTCTTCAGGCGGTGTATTAATAACACTCATCTCGCGAACACCGACTAAAGACATGTGCAGTGTTCGTGGAATAGGCGTAGCACTCAAGGTTAGCACATCAATATTTTGTGCCCAACTTTTCCATTTTTCCTTCTGGGCTACACCAAAACGTTGCTCTTCATCAACAACAAGTAAACCGATATCTTTAAACTTAACTTTTTTATTTAAAAGGGCATGCGTACCGATGAGCACATCCACATCTTTACTAGCCACTCGTTTAACAATATCCCGTTTCTCCGCGGCGGAACGAAACCGATTTAATACCTCTACCCGGACACCAAATGCGCCCAACCGATCAGTAAATGTCTGAAAATGTTGCTGAGCTAATACTGTCGTTGGCACTAAAACGGCAACTTGCTTACCACTCTTCACCGCTTTAAAGATAGCCCGCATGGCCACCTCAGTTTTACCAAAGCCTACATCGCCACAGAGTAAGCGATCCATAGGGTGTGCTTGTTCCATCGACGCTTTAATTTCCTTAGCGGCCTGTAGCTGATCTTCCGTCTCTTCATATGGAAAGGCTTCTTCAAACTCTGCCTGGAAGGTATCATCTGGTTCGAAAGCAAAGCCCTCTACCACTTCTCGTTGAGCATATAGTTCTACTAATTTATCGGCCAAATCATCAATGGATTTTTGCGCCTTCTGACGAACTTTGCCCCATTCGCGACCACCCATTTTATGGATTTTAGGTACATCACCTTCATTACCAATATACTTTTGTAACTGGTCTAAATTATCAGCGGGCAAAAATAATTTATCAGTACCAGCATAGGCAATTTCAATATAATCTTTATGAATGCCTTCTGCTTCAATCGTCTTTAGTCCAATATATTTACCAATTCCATGAAGAGCATGTACCACATAATCCCCAGGTGTCAGATCAGTAAAGTACGTAATTTCTTGACCTTTAGGCACCTTCTTACGTAATTTACGCTTTTGTTGACCAAAAATATTACCTTCTGTAACAACAACTAAATGACATAAAGGTAATTCAAAACCTTCTGACAAAAGTCCACTTACAATCAGCACTGATTGACTTGTATAGGTAAGTTCTGTTCCCTGTTCATAACTGATATTGGCCTCTTGTAAAGCGCGCTCAACCCCTTCACGGCGCTGTAAATTATTCATAACAAGTACCACTTGACGGCCTTGCTGTAACCAAACTTGAATTTCATCCATCAAAAGAGGCATTTGTCGTTCAAACGACATCATTGATTTACTTTGTAAACCAGTCGTAGTAAAACCGGCTAAGCCACTAACACGTTGTTGTAAAAAGTTAAAGGCAATCTCACAATTACATTGATTCGTTTGCATCAATTCCGGCCAAGTAAAATGTTGTTGCCTATGTACGGCATCTTCTTTTAAAAATCCCTTTAAACTTTCCTGCAAGCGATTAGGCTCATCGTAAAGCAACAAAGCGCCCTTACCATAACTTAATAAGGAACCCTCTTCGGAAGCCTCTGCTAAATGAAAGGGCATCACTGTCATATGCTCTACCGATTGAATAGAACGTTGTGTATCAATAGCAAATGTGCGAATCGTATCCACTTCATCATCAAAAAATTCAATTCTATACGGCATATCACTATTCACAGGAAAAATATCAATAATATCCCCGCGCACACTAAAATGGCCACGTTGTTCTACCTGGCCTGTTCGTTCATACCCTAATGCTACTAATTTATCTAATAATACCATGCGTTCTACTGTCTCTTCGATTTGCAAACGCACTACATGGTCTTTTAATTCCTCTGGTGTCAATAAGCGCTGTGTCGCTTCATCAATAGTCGCGACAACAATCACTGGCTCTTGATGTAGCAAAGCACCTAAGGCTCTCATTTGTAAGCCTTGATTTTCTAAGCTACGGGCCGCCGTAATAAAGCTAACTTTTTCTGTAATAGGAAATGGCATGACGTCTACCTGAGGTAAGAAAAATGCTAAATCTCGTTCCCATTGCTCTTTATGTGCTTTATCATGAACTAATACTATCGTCGACTGTTGTCCCTGTTTTGACATCGCCCTACTATATATAAAGGGCTTCTGTGAACCACCTAACCCGGAAATAACATGCTTACCAGTACTAGTAAACAGCTCTTCCGCTTCCTTATAGGCGGGATATTTATATAATAAATCTTGTAGTGATGCCATGAACATCCCTCCAATTAATTTAACTAACGACAAAACGGGCTTTAGCAATGCCAAAGCCCTTTTTAATTCCTTTTTATAGTACCATAGGCCACTCAAATTCGCAATAAAAAGTAAAAGAGCTAAGTCTTCTCATTGAGTTATACTCTTTGAAAAGTCTTAGCTCTCTACCATTCTATTATGGATTGATAAACCAACACTATAAAGTTTGGTTTTTAAATAATTAATCTAACTTTTTACAATTGGTACTCTCTATTATTAGTCGTTAAATCTAATATTCCTAATAGAATATAAATTAGGATTTCTGAATTTTGCCACCATACACATCACGGAAAATTTCATTTGTTTTATCGTCTTCATTATTAATACGAACACGCTCAACTTTATGACGATCATTATCTTCGCCAGATACGCGATCAACACGACTATGATCTAAATTACTCAATAATGTTAATTCCGTTTGGAATTCTTGAATCCCTTTTAGCATATCACCATTCATTGGTGCACCATTTTGTAAAGCACGATATAAAGCGGCTGCAAATTCATAGCGAGTCAAATTACGGTCACCTTTATATTCACCATCAGGATACCCTTTTAATAAGCCTCTATTCGCTAATGATTTAACAAACTGATAGGCCCAATGCTCTTTAGGTAAGTCTTGGAAATTAGTTTCCGTAGTAGCCATAGCTGGTGTGCCAATAGGAACCGTGCTATTTCTTAATTTAGCAATTTCAGCACTTTGTGCCTGTAATTGAGCACTTTGTGCTTTAACAATTTCTTTAAGTGCTTCTACATCTTTAGCCAAAGCAACTTTAGAATTATTAACACCACTACTTTGACCAAGTTTGAAACTTACGCCAGCATTAACCATATTTTCGCCACCGCCAAAGCTACCGCCAATACTAAACATAGTATCTTCGTTAGGACGATAATAAGCACCTACAGCAGCTGCATTAGCACCACGATAATTACCATAGCCTGCGGAGAAATCCCACTTGTCATCTGGATTAAAGTCTAATGGTTGAAGGGCTGCTAACGCTGCCGAAGCCGCACCAACACGATCAATACGATTACCAAGTTTAGACACAGCACCGCCAATAGCATTTACGGTTTTATTAGTTTCTTCTAAGTGATTTCCTAATTCAGATACTGTACCACTAATAGCATTTACCACTTGATTAGTAGCATGTAATTGACCACCATTAATAGCATCAGTAGAACCTTCACCGATTCGACCAGCTCCTACATTAGTCACCGCATTGCCACCAGCATCAATCCCTGCTTTAGTGATAGATGGACCATTAGCAATTGTTAACCCTTCACTAGTAAGTGCCGTATTGCCAATAGTTACACCACTATTATTAACCGTTGTGCTTCCAATACTTACCGAACCTTCATTGCCAAGATTTACATCCTTAGCCAATTTAATGGTCATTATATTGCCCTCAGCAACAACGCCAATATTATTATTTGAAAGTTTAGCCGTCTCGGTAATACCACCAGTAATACGCAATGCTTCACCAAAGCCAATGGATGCAACACCTACATCACCGTTAAAGTCTCGTTTACCCTGAATTTTATCATCTAAATCTTTTAGTTGACCTTCGGTAGCCGCTCTATTAGCTACAAAACCATTTGCCTCAGGCTTCCAAGATGTATTACCTAAGCCCGTCACATAATTGCCGGTAGTTGGACCACCAATCATATTACCGTCACTATCAACTGGTTGAGAAGACTGATTTCCTATTTTGATACCTGTTTGACCACCAACTGTAATCGTGCCTTCCTTCTCACCATCAATAGCAATGGCTTTATCGCCTTTACCTAATGTAATAGAATCATTAAGGTTTACTTTGTTCGTATTCTCATCAACAGTAATATTTTTACCATCTTGAGCTTTTACAGCATTGGCCGCTTTAGTAGCTTCTGTTTTAGCAATTGTTTCCACATCGCCAATGTTAGCACCATTACTATATGATTTCTCAGAGTAAACATGATTCCCCTTTTCATCTTTTACATAGGTGCCATCAGCGTTTTTATCACCACCACTAGCTACATTAGTAAGTTGTGTATTGCCTGCATTAATACCCTCTTTGGTAATACTAATTTGAGAGTCTTTAATAGTGATTTCACCAGCATCTACTTTATTAGTATCTACACCAGACTGATTAATTGTAGTATCACCAGCTTTTATAGTATCTGCATTCACTGTACCGGCATTCACTGTACCGGCTATAACAGAACCATCTTTACCTAAGTTAACATCTTTGTTAAGACTAATTTCTACAGCATTATCTTTTACTTTAGTTGTAATATTAGAAACGCCTGTATTAGAAGTTTCACCAGTAGATGTCCCTTCGGTTATGCCACCTTTAATTTGGATAGCTTTACCAAGATCTTGTTTAGCGGATATTAACTTACCATCGGCATCTGTATTTTCACCAGTTAAAGCAAAACCACCAGTCGCATTAGGTCCCGTACCATTGGTTACAGACTGTACTGCCTTGGATACAACTTCAAGCTGATCTTCTGTCGCTGCACGACCAGATACAATATCTGGATTTGCTGTATTCCATTCTGTATTCGTTAAACCAGTAACGAAATTACCTTCTTTTGTTACGCCACCTTTAGTCGTAACTGATTGTGCACCTACTTTTACGGTTCCAGCAGTCACAGTATTTAAACCAATAATATCTTTAGCTAAGCGTACATCAAGAACAGCATTGCCGTCTTTATCTTTCGTCGCTACCACACCAACATTGTTAGCGTCAGATAAAGCATCGCTCTCAGTTACACCACCAGATACAGTGACTTTCTTATTTAATTTAACTGCTGCACTGCCTTGGTCGCCAGCATATACCATGCCATCATCAAGGGTCGCCACTTCATGCGTTGTACCTGCTTGGTCTTCGTATACGATACGAGTTAAGCCATCTTTACCATTTTGACCACTTACACCATCAACACCTGGTTGGCCTTCTATTACATGGATGTCAGCAGAAGTAGATTGTCCATCTTTGCCTGGTGCACCAGTTAAACCGATGTGGCCTTCAGAGCCGTCTTTACCATCTTTGCCATTTTTAGCAGAAATAGTTACGCCATCTTTACCATCTTTGCCTTTGACACTAATGCCATCTTTGCCATCAATGCCTACGCCAGACTTACCATCAGCACCATTGATACCCATCTTGCCATCAACGCCATCTTTGCCGTCTTTACCTGGGCCACCAATGGATACATCACCAGTTAAGCCTACCGTAATCTTACCGGTTGTTGGATCTGCCACAGTTGAGATATTTTGACCATCCCCAACGATTTGTAAAGTATCACCAAGGTTACGATGTACTTTAGTACCATTGTCATCAGAGAAGTTTAAGCCTTTTTGCTCAGCTTCACTAGCAAAGTGTTTCACATCACCAATATTCGCTGCATTGGTATTATTATCATATACTGGTTTATCGTTTGCATCCTTACCAGAAGCACCACTAGCTACGTTCTGAATTTGTGTACCATCAGCATCGCCTTCAAGAGATACCTTATTTTTATTGATTGTGCCATCATCATTCAAATCATACTTAACAGCACGATCATTTAGATGATTTAAACCAGCAGCAGATGCCACATCATCAATAACAACATCTTCAATGGCCGCATTAGGATCATTAACATTTTTCACCTTCAACGTCACTTTATTATCAGTTACTTTATATGCACCATTAGAACCATCAGCTGGATTTTGGATTAAACGATAGTCTGTTTTAGCATTAATTTTTTCTGTTAAATCACCAGATACTACTTTCAATTGATCTTCTGTAGCTGCACGGCCAGATACAATATCTGGATTTTTTGTATTCCAGTCTGTATTCGTTAAACCAGTAACGAAATTACCAGTTTCTGTTACCTTGCCTTCAGTCGTAGCCGATTGTGCACCTACTTTTGCGGTTCCAGCAGTCACAGTATTTAAACCAGTAATATCTTTAGCTAAGCGTACATCAAGAACAGCATTGCCGTCTTTATCTTTCGTCGCTACTACACCAATATTATCATCAGTAGACAACGCTTTGCTATCAGTTACGCCACCCGATACAGTGACTTTTTTATTTAATTTAACTGCTGCACTGCCTTGGTCACCAGCATATACCATGCCATCATCAAGGGTCGCCACTTCATGCGTTGTACCCGCTTGGTCTTCGTATACGATGCGAGTTAAACCATCTTTACCTGGAGTTCCACCAACACCTGGTTGTCCTTCTATTACATGAATGTCTGCAGAAGTAGATTGTCCATCTTTACCCGGCGCACCGGTTAAACCGATGTGGCCTTCAGAACCGTCTTTACCATCTTTGCCATTTTTAGCAGAAATAGTTACGCCATCTTTACCATCTTTGCCTTTGACACTAATGCCATCTTTGCCATCAATGCCTACGCCAGATTTACCATCAGCACCATTGATACCCATCTTGCCATCAACGCCATCTTTGCCGTCTTTACCTGGGCCACCAATAGATACATCACCAGTTAAGCCTACCGTAATCTTACCGGTTGTTGGATCTGCCACAGTTGAGATATTTTGACCATCCCCAACGATTTGTAAAGTATCACCAAGGTTACGATGTACTTTAGTACCTTTGTCATCGGAGAAGTTTAAGCCTTTAGTTGTTACATCAGAGCTAATGCCATCAACAGCTGCTTTCACTTGACCTTCCGTAGCGGCACGATTCTCTACAATACCCTCGGTACTTGGATTCCAAGTCGTATTATCTAGACCAGTCACATAATTTTCAGTTTTAGCAGTACCACTAGTTTTATTACCATCAGCATCAATCACAGTAGGTGTTACTTCTTGCTTACCAATTACTATGCCTGGTTTACCATCATTGCCATCGTTACCGTCTTGACCATTTACAACGATTTTGTCAGCACCGATAGTAGTTGTACTCTTAGTACCTTCTGCACCAGCTTCACTACCTTCAGCCGGTGTAGTCTTCGTAATCGTTACACCATCGTTATTTACAATTGTATCACCTGTAGTCACAGAACCTGTGTTACCAAGATTGATATCTTTAGCTAATTGGACTTTTAATTTTCCGTCAGCCGTTGCATTCACACCAATATTTTTATCAGTTAATATATTAGCATCGGCACCACCGATAATATCTAATTGTTCATTAAGTTTTTTCTTAATGACTTTAGATTCATCAGTTACCCCTTCAGCATTTGGCTGTCCATTATCACCGGCATATTTTTGGCCATCTTCAAGTGTCGCTACTTGATGTGTCGCACCCGTTTCATCTTCATATACAATACGAGTTAAACCATCTTTACCAGCTTCACCATCAGCGCCTTTAACACCATTAACGCCTGGTTCACCTTTAATAACATGGATGTCTGCTGAAGAGCCTGGCTTACCATCTTTACCAGGTGCGCCAGTCAAGCCAATATGACCTTCAGAGCCAGGAATGCCGTCTTCACCATCTTTGCCATCCTTAGCATAGATAGTAACACCATCTTTACCATCAGCCCCTTTAACGCTAATGCCATCTTTACCATCAATACCTACGCCAGACTTACCATCAGCACCATTAATACCCATCTTACCATCAACGCCATCTTTGCCGTCTTTACCTGGGCCACCAATAGATATATCACCAGTTAAGCCTACCGTAATCTTACCGGTTGTTGGATCTGCTACAGTTGCAATATTTTGACCATCACCAATGATTTGTAAGGTATCGCCAAGATTACGATGTACTGTAGCACCTGTATCACCGGAGAAGTTTAAGCCTTTTTGTTCTGCTTCACTAGCAAAGTGTTTCACATCACCAATATTCGCTGCATTTGTATCATTATCATATACTGGTTTATCGTTTGCATCCTTACCAGAAGCACCACTAGTGAGATTTGTAATCTGATCATTACCAGCATCAATACCAGCAGTAGTTACCGATGGACCATTAGCAATTGTCAAGCCACTATCCGTAACTGTAGTCGTGCCATTGGAACCAACAACAGTTAAACTATCTTTATTAAGACTAGTTACAGGATTTACTGGCTTACCATTTTCATCAACTTCAGCACCATTAGGTGTAAAGTTAATGGAACCATCTTCAGTAAGGTTAACATCTTTCGCTAATTGAACTTTTAATTCTCCATCAGCTGTTGCATTAACCCCAATATTGTTATCCGTTAATGTATCAGCCTCAGCGCCACCGATGATGTTTAATTGTTCATTAAGTGTCTTAGAAATTACTTTATCAGCTTTGTTATCCCCAGCAAATTTCAAGCCATCATCCATGGTCGCTACATTATGACCATCTACATCTAAACGAGTGGCTGGCTTACCATCTAAGGTATTAACTACATCACCCATAGCAATTGTTACAGATGGATTAGTAGGTTGGCCATTTGTGCCCGTTACTGGTTCGCCTTTAATAGTAATTGTGCCACTTTCACCATTAAGAGCCACACCGGAACCGTCTTTGCCATTAGCAGATACAGAACCTTTATCACCATCAACAACAGCAGAGGTACCATCTTGGCCCTTAGCTGTCACTGTGCCTGTTGCGCCATCAATCGCTACGGAAGAACCATCTTTACCATTGACTGCAAGAGCGCCGTCTTTACCTTCAACTGCATTGCCTTCACCGTCAACACCGTCTTTGGAACCTAAGCTTACGTTATTGCTCAAGCCCACTTCGATAGTTCCATTTGTGCTGTCAGTCGAAGTTACAACACCATCTTTACCAACAATGCCTAAAGTCTGACCCAATTCACGTTTAACAGTGCCCTTGTCATCAGCTGTAAAGGTTAAGCCTTTTTCTACTACAGCATCTGTCGCTGCTTTTACTTGCCCTTCAGTGGCGGCACGATTTTCTACAATACCGTCTTTACTTGGATTCCAAGTGGTATTGTCTAAACCAGTCACATAATTACCTGTTGTCGCCGTACCAGTAGATTCCTTGCCATCGCTTGCAATCACAGTTGGAGTGACTTCTTGATTACCAATTACTACGCCTGGTTTACCATTTTCACCACTTGTAGTATTAACAACAACTTTGTCTGCCCCAATAGTAGTAGTCGCACTTGGCGTTGTAGCGCCTTCTTCAGTGTTAACTACGGTTAAGCCATCTTTATTTAATGTTGTAGTACCTACATCACCAAAAGAAACGCTACCAGTATCACCTAAATTTAAGTTTGGATTTAAAGAGACTTCAAATTCTTTGCCCTTTGTTGCATTAAGTTTTGTCTGCTCCACTTTAATGTTAGTTTCGCCAGCTTTAGCCACTACAGATTCTTCTTTATTGGCATTTGTAAGCGCTGTCATAGCCTCATTGGAAAGACCTACAGTATATCCAGTGGTACGATCCGCAGCCGTACTTGCAGTGCTCTCTACGGTAATGTAGTTTTGGCCTGTAGCCGCACCTACAGTGGCTTTATCTGCACTTACTACATAAGTTGTAGGCTCACTAGCTGTGCTAGCTATAGTGGAAACAGAAGTATTCACACCAGCCGTTACTTTAGACGTAGCCGCTTTAATCTGACCTACCGTCGCGGCATCGCTGTTATTTACACCATCCGCTAAGCCTGTAATCTTCTTATCGCCCATAGCAATACCAGCATCAGATAGAGTCGGACCATTGGTTACCGTAACTTTATTGGTTGTAATGCCACCCTCATTAGAGATAGAGGTTTGGCCTGCTGTTACCCCTTGGTTAGTAAAGGTATTGTCACCGGCTTTTACACCACTAGCATTCACTGTTGTGGTATTCGTACCATCAGTAAAGATTGCGCTAGTTAAACCAGTTAATTCTTTAGCTAACTGTACTTTTAATTCTCCGCCAGTAGTTGCATTAACACCAATATTTTTGTCGGTTAATTTATTGGCCTCAGCGCCACCAATGATATCTAATTGCTGGTTAAGGGTCTTAGAAATTACTTTATCAGATTTATTATCACCAGCAAATTTCAAGCCATCATCCATGGTCGCTACATTATGACCATCTACATCTAAACGAGTGGCAGGCTTACCATCTAAGGTATTAACTACATCACCAGTAGCAATTGTTACGGATGGAGTTGTTTTATTTTCACCTTCACCCGTTGGATTACCAGTAATTGTGATAGTGCCAGCTTCACCATTAAGAGCCACACCGGAACCGTCTTTGCCATTAGCAGATATAGTGCCTTTATCACCATCAACAACAGCAGAGGTACCATCTTGGCCCTTAGCTGTCACTGTGCCGGTTGCGCCATCGATAGCTACAGAAGAACCATCTTTACCATTGACTGCAAGGGAGCCATCTTTACCTTCCACTTTATTGCCTTCACCGTCAACACCGTCTTTGGAACCTAAGCTTACGTTATTACTCAAGCCCACTTCGATAGTTCCTTTTGTGCTGTCAGTCGAAGTTATAACACCATCTTTACCAACAATGCCTAAAGTCTGACCCAATTCACGTTTAACAGTGCCCTTGTCATCAGCTGTAAAGGTTAAGCCTTTTTCTACTACAGCATCTGTCGCTGCTTTTACTTGCCCTTCCGTGGCGGCACGATTTTCTACAATACCGTCTTTACTTGGATTCCAAGTGGTATTGTCTAAACCAGTCACATAATTACCTGTTGTCGCCGTACCAGTAGATTCCTTGCCATCGCTTGCAATCACAGTTGGGGTGACTTCTTGATTACCAATTACTACGCCTGGTTTACCTTCAACGCCATCTTTACCGTCTTGACCATTTACAACAATTTTGTCCGCACCGATAGTAGTAGTCGCACTTGGCGTTGTAGCGCCTTCTTCAGTTTTAACTACGGTTAAGCCATCTTTATTTAATGTTGTAGTACCTGCATCACCAAAGGAAACGCTACCAGTATCACCTAAATTCAAGTTTGGATTTAAAGAGACTTCAAACTCTTTGCCCTTTGTTGCATTAAGTTTTGTCTGCTCCACTTTAATGTTAGTTTCGCCAGCTTTAGCCACTACAGATTCTTCTTTATTGGCATTTGTAAGTGCTGTTATAGCCTCACTGGAAAGCCCTACAGTATATCCAGTTGTACGATCCTCAGCCGTACTTGCAGTGCTTTCTACGGTAATGTAGTTTTGACCTGTAGCTGCACCTACAGTGGCTTTATCTGCGCTTACTACATAAGTTGTAGGCTCACTAGCTGTGCTAGCTATAGTGGAAACAGAAGTATTAACACCAGCCGTTACTTTAGACGTAGCCGCTTTAATCTGACCTACCGTCGCGGCATCGCTGTTGTTTACACCATCCGCTAAGCCTGTAATTTTTTTATCGCCCATAGCAATACCAGCATCAGATAGCGTAGGACCATTGGTTACCGTAACTTTATTGGTTGTAATGCCACCCTCATTAGAGATGGAGGTTTGTCCTGCTGTTAATCCTTGATTAGTAAAGGTATTGTTACCGGCTTTTACACCACTAGCATTCACTGTTGTAGTGTTAGTACCATCAGTAAAGATTGCGCTAGTTAAACCAGTTAATTCTTTAGCTAATTGAACTTTTAGTTTTCCGTCATCTGTTGCATTAACCCCGATATTGTTATCCGTTAATGCATTAGCATCCGCACCACCAATGATGTCTAATTTTTCATTAAGTTTCTTCTTAATAATTTTAGAATCATCAGTTACGCCTTCAGCATTTGGTTGACCATTATCGCCGGCATATTTTTGACCGTCTTCAAGTGTTGCTACTTGATGGGTCTCCCCCGTTTCATCTTCATACACAATACGAGTTAAACCATCTTTACCAGCTTCACCGTCAGCGCCTTTAACACCATTAACGCCTGGTTCACCTTTAATAACATGGATGTCTGCCGAAGAACCTGGCTTACCATCCTTACCAGGTGCGCCAGTCAAGCCAATATGACCTTCAGAGCCAGGAATGCCGTCTTCACCATCTTTGCCATCCTTAGCGTAGATAGTAACACCATCTTTACCATCAGCGCCTTTAACGCTAATGCCATCTTTGCCATCAATGCCTACGCCAGATTTACCATCGGCACCGTTAACACCAACAGAGCCATTCACGCCGTCTTTGCCATTTACGCCATCTTTGCCACCGATAGTCACTTCGTTGCTTAAACCAATAGTAACCGTTTTATCTTCCGCATTGGCTTCTGTCGTAATGCCATTACCACCGGCAAGCTTAATTGTACTGCCCAAATCTTGTTTAACTTCCACAGATTTGCCATTGCCATCTGTATTGTCAGCCGTTAAACCAAATGGACCAGCGGCTTCAGGTAATTGGATTCCGTCAACAATACGTTTAACATCGTCAATATTAGCTGCATTGGAGCCAATATCACCACCACTTGCTACATTAGAGATCTGCTGACTACCAGCACTAATACCGTCTTTCGTAATGGCGATGTTCTTCGTTGCATCACCTGTCGGATTAGCGATTGTTAAACCATTATTATTTAAAATGGTAGTCGTATTATCTGTTGGATTACCAAAGTTAATAGAACCTGCATTAGTAAGATTAATGTCTTTTACTAATTGAACTTTTAACTCTCCACTAGCCGTTGCATTAACACCAATATTTTTGTCGGTTAATTTATTGGCCTCAGCGCCACCAATGATATCTAATTGCTGGTTAAGGGTCTTAGAAATTACTTTATCAGCTTTATTATCACCAGCAAATTTCAAGCCATCATCCATGGTTGCTACATTATGACCATCTACATCTAAACGAGTGGCGGGCTTGCCATCTAAGGTATTAACTACATCACCAGTAGCAATTGTTACGGATGGAGTTGTTTTGTTTTCACCTTCACCCGTTGGATTGCCAGTAATTGTGATAGTGCCATCTTCACCATTAAGAGCCACACCGGAACCGTCTTTGCCATTAGCAGATACAGAACCTTTATCGCCATCAACAACAGCAGAGGTACCATCTTGGCCCTTAGCTGTCACTGTGCCAGTTGCGCCATCGATAGCTACGGAAGAACCATCTTTACCATTTACTGCAAGGGAGCCGTCTTTGCCTTCACCGTCAACACCGTCTTTGGAACCTAAGCTTACGTTATTGCTTAAGCCCACTTCGATGTTTCCTTTTGTGCTGTCAGTCGAAGTTACAACACCATCTTTACCAACAATACCTAAAGTCTGACCCAATTCACGTTTAACAGTGCCCTTATCATCAGCTGTGAAGATTAGGCCTTTTTGTGCTACAGCATCCGTCGCTGCTTTTACTTGCCCTTCAGTGGCGGCACGATTTTCTACAATACCGTCTTTACTTGGATTCCAAGTGGTATTGTCTAAACCAGTCACATAATTACCTGTTGTCGCCGTACCAGTAGATTCCTTGCCATCGGTTGCAATCACAGTTGGAGTGACTTCTTGATTACCAATTACTACGCCTGGTTTACCATTTTCACCACTTGTAGTATTAACAACAACTTTGTCTGCCCCAATAGTAGTAGTCGCACTTGGCGTTGTAGCGCCTTCTTCAGTTTTAACTACGGTTAAGCCATCTTTATTTAATGTTGTAGTACCTACATCACCAAAAGAAACGCTACCAGTATCACCTAAATTTAAGTTTGGATTTAAAGAGACTTCAAACTCTTTGCCCTTTGTTGCATTAAGTTTTGTCTGCTCCACTTTAATGTTAGTTTCGCCAGCTTTAGCCACTACAGATTCTTCTTTATTGGCATTTGCAAGTGCTGTTTTAGCCGCATCGCTTAAGCCTACAGTATATCCAGTGGTACGATCCGCAGCCGTACTTTCAGTGCTCTCTACGGTAATGTAGTTTTGGCCTGTAGCCGCACTAACAGTCGCTTTATCTGCGCTTACTACATAAGTTGTAGGCTCACTGGCTGTGCTAGCTATAGTGGAAACAGAAGTATTAACACCAGCCGTTACTTTAGACGTAGCCGCTTTAATCTGACCTACCGTCGCGGCATCGCTGTTGTTTACACCATCCGCTAAGCCTGTAATTTTTTTATCGCCCATAGCAATACCAGCATCAGATAGCGTAGGACCATTGGTTACCGTAACTTTATTGGTTGTAATGCCACCCTCATTAGAGATGGAGGTTTGTCCTGCGGTTAACCCTTGATTAGTAAATGAATTGTCACCGGCTTTTACACCACTAGCATTCACTATTGTAGTATTCGTACCATCGGTAAAGGTTGCGCTAGTTAAACCAGTTAATTCTTTAGCTAACTGTACTTTTAATTCTCCGCCAGTGGTTGCATTAACACCAATATTTTTGTCGGTTAATTTATTGGCCTCAGCGCCACCAATGATATCTAATTGCTGGTTAAGGGTCTTAGAAATTACTTTATCAGCTTTATTATCACCAGCAAATTTCAAGCCATCATCCATGGTCGCTACATTATGACCATCTACATCTAAACGAGTGGCTGGCTTACCATCTAAGGTATTAACTACATCACCCGTAGTAATTGTTACGGATGGAGTTGTTTTATTTTCACCTTCACCCGTTGGATTACCAGTAATTGTGATAGTGCCGTCTTCACCATTAAGAGCCACACCGGAACCGTCTTTGCCATTAGCAGATACAGAACCTTTATCGCCATCAACAACAGCAGAGGTACCATCTTGCCCCTTAGCTGTCACTGTGCCGGTTGCGCCATCGATAGCTACAGAAGAACCATCTTTACCATTGACTGCAAGGGAGCCATCTTTACCTTCCACTTTATTGCCTTCACCGTCAACACCGTCTTTGGAACCTAAGCTTACGTTATTACTCAAGCCCACTTCGATAGTTCCTTTTGTGCTGTCAGTCGAAGTTATAACACCATCTTTACCAACAATGCCTAAAGTCTGACCCAATTCACGTTTAACAGTGCCCTTGTCATCAGCTGTAAAGGTTAAGCCTTTTTGTGCTACAGCATCCGTCGCTGCTTTTACTTGCCCTTCAGTGGCAGCACGATTTTCTACAATACCATCTGTACTTAGATTCCAAGTAGTATTATCTAAACCAGTCACATAATTACCAGTTTTAGCCGTACCACTAGATTCCTTGCCATCGGTTGCAATCACAGTTGGAGTGACTTCTTGATTACCAATTACTACGCCTGGTTTACCATTTTCACCACTTGTAGTATTAACAACAACTTTGTCTGCCCCAATAGTAGTAGTCGCACTTGGCGTTGTAGCGCCTTCTTCAGTGTTAACTACGGTTAAGCCATCTTTATTAAGACTAGTTACAGGGTTTACAAGCTTACCATTTTCATCAACTTCAGCACCATTAGGCGTGAAATTAACAGAACCAGCTTCAGTAAGATTAATGTCTTTAGCTAATTGAACTTTTAGTTTTCCGTCATCTGTTGCATTAACACCAATATTGTTATCCGTTAATGCATTAGCATCAGCACCACCAATGATGTCTAATTTTTCATTAAGTTTCTTCTTAATAATTTTAGAATCATCAGTTACGCCTTCAGCATTTGGTTGACCATTATCGCCGGCATATTTTTGACCGTCTTCAAGTGTTGCTACTTGATGGGTCGCCCCCGTTTCATCTTCATACACAATACGAGTTAAACCATCTTTACCAGCTTCACCGTCAGCGCCTTTAACACCATTAACGCCTGGTTCACCTTTAATAACATGGATGTCTGCCGAAGAACCTGGCTTACCATCCTTACCAGGTGCGCCAGTCAAGCCAATATGACCTTCAGAGCCAGGAATGCCGTCTTCACCATCTTTGCCATCCTTAGCGTAGATAGTAACACCATCTTTACCATCAGCGCCTTTAACGCTAATGCCATCTTTGCCATCAATGCCTACGCCAGATTTACCATCGGCACCGTTAACACCAACAGAGCCATTCACGCCGTCTTTGCCATTTACGCCATCTTTGCCACCGATAGTCACTTCGTTGCTTAAACCAATAGTAACCGTTTTGTCTTCCGCATTGGCTTCTGTCGTAATGCCATTACCACCGGCAAGCTTAATTGTACTGCCCAAATCTTGTTTAACTTCCACAGATTTGCCATTGCCATCTGTATTGTCAGCCGTTAAACCAAATGGACCAGCGGCTTCAGGTAATTGGATTCCGTCAACAATACGTTTAACATCGTCAATATTAGCTGCATTGGAGCCAATATCACCACCACTTGCTACATTAGAGATCTGCTGACTACCAGCACTAATACCGTCTTTCGTAATGGCGATGTTCTTCGTTGCATCACCTGTCGGATTAGCGATTGTTAAACCATTATTATTTAAAATGGTAGTCGTATTATCTGTTGGATTACCAAAGTTAATAGAACCTGCATTAGTAAGATTAATGTCTTTTACTAATTGAACTTTTAACTCTCCACTAGCCGTTGCATTAACACCAATATTTTTATCCGTTAATGTATCAGCATCAGCACCACCAATGATGTTTAATTGTTCATTAAGCTTTTTAGAAATTACTTGCTTAGCTTTATTATCCCCAGCAAATTTCAAGCCATCATCCATGGTTGCTACATTATGACCATCTACATCTAAACGAGTGGCGGGCTTGCCATCTAAGGTATTAACTACATCACCAGTAGCAATTGTTACGGATGGAGTTGTTTTGTTTTCACCTTCACCCGTTGGATTGCCAGTAATTGTGATAGTGCCATCTTCACCATTAAGAGCCACACCGGAACCGTCTTTGCCATTAGCAGATACAGAACCTTTATCGCCATCAACAACAGCAGAGGTACCATCTTGGCCCTTAGCTGTCACTGTGCCAGTTGCGCCATCGATAGCTACGGAAGAACCATCTTTACCATTTACTGCAAGGGAGCCGTCTTTGCCTTCACCGTCAACACCGTCTTTGGAACCTAAGCTTACGTTATTGCTTAAGCCCACTTCGATGTTTCCTTTTGTGCTGTCAGTCGAAGTTACAACACCATCTTTACCAACAATACCTAAAGTCTGACCCAATTCACGTTTAACAGTGCCCTTATCATCAGCTGTGAAGATTAGGCCTTTTTGTGCTACAGCATCCGTCGCTGCTTTTACTTGCCCTTCAGTGGCGGCACGATTTTCTACAATACCGTCTTTACTTGGATTCCAAGTGGTATTGTCTAAACCAGTCACATAATTACCTGTTGTCGCCGTACCAGTAGATTCCTTGCCATCGGTTGCAATCACAGTTGGGGTGACTTCTTGATTACCAATTACTACGCCTGGTTTACCATTTTCACCACTTGTAGTATTAACAACAACTTTGTCTGCCCCAATAGTAGTAGTCGCACTTGGCGTTGTAACGCCTTCTTCAGTTTTAACTACGGTTAAGCCATCTTTATTTAATGTTGTAGTACCTACATCACCAAAAGAAACGCTACCAGTATCACCTAAATTTAAGTTTGGATTTAAAGAGACTTCAAACTCTTTGCCCTTTGTTGCATTAAGTTTTGTCTGCTCCACTTTAATGTTAGTTTCGCCAGCTTTAGCCACTACAGATTCTTCTTTATTGGCATTTGCAAGTGCTGTTTTAGCCGCATCGCTTAAGCCTACAGTATATCCAGTGGTACGATCCGCAGCCGTACTTTCAGTGCTCTCTACGGTAATGTAGTTTTGGCCTGTAGCCGCACTAACAGTCGCTTTATCTGCGCTTACTACATAAGTTGTAGGCTCACTGGCTGTGCTAGCTATAGTGGAAACAGAAGTATTAACACCAGCCGTTACTTTAGACGTAGCCGCTTTAATCTGACCTACCGTCGCGGCATCGCTGTTGTTTACACCATCCGCTAAGCCTGTAATCTTTTTATCGCCCATAGCAATACCATCATCAGATAGCGTAGGACCATTAGTTACCGTAACTTTATTGGTTGTAATGCCACCATCATTAGAGATAGAAGTTTGACCTGCGGTTAACCCTTGATTCGTAAAGGTATTGTTACCAGCTTTTACACCACTAGCATTCACTGTTGTAGTATTAATACCATCAGTAAAGATTGCGCTAGTTAAACCAGTTAATTCTTTAGCTAACTGTACTTTTAATTCTCCACCAGCTGTTGCATTAACCCCGATATTGTTATCCGTTAATTTATTGGCCTCAGCACCACCAATGATGTTTAATTGTTCATTAAGCTTTTTAGAAATTACTTGCTTAGCTTTATTATCACCAGCAAATTTCAAGCCATCATCCATGGTCGCTACATTATGACCATCTACATCTAAACGAGTGGCTGGCTTACCATCTAAGGTATTAACTACATCACCAGTAGCAATTGTTACGGATGGAGTTGTTTTGTTTTCACCTTCACCCGTTGGATTGCCAGTAATTGTGATAGTGCCATCTTCACCATTAAGAGCCACACCGGAACCGTCTTTGCCATTAGCAGATACAGAACCTTTATCACCATCAACAACAGCAGAGGTACCATCTTGACCCTTAGCTGTCACTGTGCCTGTTGCGCCATCAATCGCTACGGAAGAACCATCTTTACCATGTACTGCAATAGAACCGTCTTTACCAGCACCCTTAGAATCAGCTGCTTCTCCAAGCTGTAAGTTATTATCGAGTCCTACTGTAAGAGTACCTGTTTCAGCATTAGCTGTTGTTACAACACCATTTTCGCCCACAACCTTAATGCTTTCTCCTGATGGCTTCGTCACCGTGTTATTATCCCCATCAGATAAAGCAAATTGACCATTACCAGCACTTGGCGCTAAGGTACTAACAATACGTTTAACATCATCTATATTAGCTGCATTAGAACCAGTGTTTCCACCACTAGCCACATTAGAAATTTGTTTATTCCCTGCATTAATACCTGTATTTGTTATAGAAGGACCATTAGCAATGGTTAAGCCGTCTTTATTTAGCGTTGTGCTGCCAGTATTACCAAAAGATACACTGCCATTTGCACCAAGATTTAAATTAGGATTTAGAGAGACTTCAAACTCCTTACCCTGTGTTGCATTAAGTTTTGTCTGCTCTACTTTGATATTAATTTCACCAGCTTTGGCTACTACCGATTCCTCTTTATTGGCATTAGTAAGCGCTGTTTTAGCCGCATCACTTAAGCCTACAGTATACGCAGTGGTTCTGTTGGCCGCCGTACTTGCCGTGCTCGCGACAGTAACATAAGTAGGATCCGCGGTTGCCACAGTAGCTTTATCCGCACTTACAGTATATTTTTTAGGAGCTGCACTTGTGCTATTCGTTGCACTTACCACTGTATTAACCCCAGCCTCTACCACTGGTAATTGTCCAACATTAGCTGCATCACTAGCTACACTCCCAGCTTTAAGATTCGTAATAGGGGTACCGCCCATACTAATTCCAGTATTGTTAATAAATATCTTCTGTCTATAGCCAGGAGCACCTGGAATCTCAACACTAGAAACACTTACAGTATTGCCAGTAATAGTAGTTGTACCATTTCTAAAGCCACTATTATCAATCGTAGTATTACCAGTGGTTACGCTACCTGTTTCACCTAAGTTTAAATTAGGCTTTAAGGACACTTCAAATTGCTTGCCACCTGTAGAGTTTAGTGCACTCTGAGGATTAACAACAAGATTGACTTCACCGTCTTTAGCTACAACCGATTCTTCTTTATTGGCATTAGCTAGTGCTGTTTTAGCCGCATCACTTAAGCCTACGGTATAGGCCGTTGTTCGGTTGGCCGCTGTACTTGCGGTGCTATCTACAGTCAAATAGGTTTCACCAGATTTTGCAGCCAGAGTCGTATGATTAGCGCTTACTGTATATGTTACTGGAGACGATGCCGTACTGTTAGTGGTAGACACAGATACATTTGTGCCAGCTACTACATTAGGAAGTTGTCCTACTGTAGCCGCCGAATTACTCGCTGTACCATTTGCTACATTAGTAATAGGCTTTCCATCCATATTAAGCCCTGTTTTATTTAAAATGATTCGTTTAAAAGAACCATCTGCTTTTGGTATATTAATTTGGTCTACAGTAATTTGATCGCCTAAAATTTTAGTCGTTCCATTAGACAGACCCTCCTTATTAATCACTGTATTACCAACGGTTAAACTACCACTTTCACCTAAGTTTAAATTAGGCTTTAAGGACACTTCAAATTGCTTACCGCCAGTAGCATTTAGTGTACTTTGTGGATTAACAACAAGATTGATTTCACCGTCTTTAGCTACAACCGATTCTTCTTTATTTAATTTACTTTTACTATCAGACGTAAGATCTAATGTATACGCTGTTGTGCTCGTGTTCGCATTCACTGTGGATGTAACAGCCACTACTGAATTAGGGGCTGCTGCCACAGTAGTCTTTACGCCGTTTACAGTATACGTAACTGGTGTGGAGGCTGTACTTGCCGTGCTCGTAACTGTAGTATTTTGCCCTGCTTCTACCTTAGGCAATTGACCAACTGTAGCTGCCCAATTACTACCAGTACCATTCGCTACATTAGTAATAGGCGTACCATCCATATTTAAACCAGTATGATTTAAATAGATTTTGCCACGTGAGCCAGTAGATCCCGGAATACTTAAACTAGCTGTACTTACTCCACTTCCATTAATAACGGTATTACCAGCAGTCACACTACCATTATCACCTAGATTAATATTTCGAGCTAATCTAACCACAAGTGAATCTGTACCATTAGCCTCTACAGCAATATTGCCATCCAAAAATGTAGCGCCACCAAGAGGATTTCCCTTGATTGTAATAGTACTACCAGGCTCACGCACTACATTCGTCCCATAATCACCAGCAAATGTTAATGGTGCCGAAGAGCCACCACCAGCTTTTGACATGGCTGCATACAGCTGTGAACCATTAATAGCATCGGTAGAAGTCGCTGAAATTCGACCTGCTGCCACATTAGTCAAAGTACGCTCTTGACCTGTACTACCAATACTTACAGTACCAGTAGGTTTTGTGCCGGCAAATCCATTATAGGTGACACCACCTACCGTAGCAGTAGTAGTCCCTACAGCCGTTGCTGTTGTAGCACCAGAACCTAAGGCCACACTATTCGCTGTACCTGCTGTGGCACCACGGCCAAAGGCCAACGCATTAGCTACCGTAGCACTGGTACTAAGCCCCATAGCAATGGTATCAGCACCAGTAGCTTGACCTCCACCACTAGCAAAGGAGTTTGCACCAGAAGCCTTAGATGGCGTAATCACTTCTTTTCTATTAACAGTTGCACGCGTTCCACCAGTAGCAAATGAATTCGCACCAGAAGCAATAGCACCACTAAGTGCAACCGCTTCATTAGCAGTCGCTTCACCATTACTCATAGCTAATGCTTGACGCCCAAAGGCTTTAGACTTATCACCACCAATGGCAACAGCGGCCTCCCCCTTAGTAAAGGTCCAGCCAATGGCTACCTGACCAATACCACGATTAGCGGTCTTGTCATTTGCGCCTGTTGGATTCGCTACTTCTAAACCAGCTTTACCGCCACCAATAGCAACAGACGATTTACCATACGCCCAAGAGGCAGCACCTAGTGCCACTGTATTAGCATTACCATTAGCCCTAGCTATATTTTTACCACCACCAATAGCCAAGCCATTGCTAGTTTCACCATAACCACCTTCAAATTGGCCATATATGCCTGTACTATTAGTAGAATCTGTACGTAAATGATAGAATGAATCAACTGCCAGTACACTTGTCACACCAAAAGTGCTTGCTAAAATTGTCGCCACTGCTATGCTTAAACTAATTTTTCGTGTAACTGCTGGAGACTTAGCTTTTGTATGCCCTTTGGCAAATTCCGAGGCTACTACATAACAATTCTTAGTTCTACTCCAAATAATCTTATAAATTTTGTTCAACGAATTATCTCCTTTCAACCTAACCTAAAATTCCTAGCTCACTCACAAAATAAAGTGTAATTAAATACTTATCAGACTATACTATTTTCATCTTGTTTAAAATCAAACTTCATCTTCAACAAAAATAAAAACAACATATTCTCAACGTTCACAGCATCAAAATACACTTTAATTCCTACTAAAACATAACAATAATATTAATAACTTTATTTACATAAGAAACATATTATCACAAAAAATTATTTCTTTCAATTAATCCATGAGTAAAAATCATAGAAAATTTCATCATTCCTTAATGTATTTTCAATATTTTTATTCATCTATTTCTTATATTTTTACAATTAAAAATTAGAGAGCTATTAAAGCCAACACAATCATTCCTATAGTTCTAAATAATTAGATATTATAATGTAACTATACAAAAAATCATTTCGTATATAAATGCATATAAAAAAGAATTTATTCATTTTATTCGATATAATAACAATTCCCATAATTGCAAAATCAGTATAATTAATTGTATAAAATTAGACTTATATACAATATAGACAGCAATAAAACTATTCTTTATCTCCTAAAAGTCCAACTAAATAAAAATGGCGATGAACCCAGTTAAATACTGAATTCATCGCCATTTACAGCAACACATTTTGTTCACCCTTTAAATACTATATATAAATTTAAAACCGCTATAACACCAGATAATTACTGATATTATAACGGTTTTTACCAACACATTTTGTCCTATAACCCTAAATTACTTCTTACCTATTCTCATTAACAATAACTTACATTATCATAAACTAGTCACACATCACCAGATAAAAAGTGGTCAAAAAAATAGCCTAGCGAAAATCGCTAGGCTATCAAAATCTAAAGGCTGGTGCGGGAGAAGGGACTTGAACCCCCACGCCCGAAGGCGCCAGATCCTAAGTCTGGTGCGTCTGCCAATTCCGCCACTCCCGCAACACAGTTATAATACCACATATTACTACAACTCGTCAATATATTTTTTACTAAGTTTTTACAGTCCCTAATTAAAAACATGCTCCAAATACTAAGAGCGCTAAAAATACCCATCACAGTACTTCTAGCGCTTCTAGTTAGGAGATGATGAAAATGTACGCCCATACATTATCATGACAATATATTAACACTTACGTGATAATACCAAACCACATAGCCATGACCTTGCATAGGTTTCATCGTATGTTCGGTTAAGAATTGGAATATATCCAATAAAAAAGCCTTTCCCGACACATGCGAAAAAGGATTTATAATTCTCCTCCCTATCGCTCGTAGGTCAAATGGTGAATGATGAATAGGCAGTTCTCCTGACTTAGCTTCTACGCGCTTCTCGCCTTCCCAGTATTCCCCAGTGACTTAATGAGATTTGCTCAGCTTTACAGTGGCGGGACCGTGTCGGATTTACACCGACTTCTCTATTATGCATTTCTGCACCTATTCCCAACTATGTATTTTATTTATTGTTCACTTTCTATACACGTATAGTACCATGATTTCTATAGATTGTCAATAAAGTTACACTAGATAAGTCATAGGATCAAAAATCAATTAGTTATTTTTTTATATCTAATAAAGAAACTTTCTTTCACCAGTTCTTTATCAATAATCCCCCTCTATCTGCCACTGTTTTAGTGCTGTATCTAATACCGAAGAATCGGTTAGGTCAAATGCATTTCGTAATTCAAAATAATGTATATGTGGATGTGCTTCCATTATTTTACTTAACATCTTTTCAGAAAAAGGTACTGATTTAGCTTGTATAGCATTATTAGTTACTGCTTGTATATGCCTTACCATCTCACCGTATGAAAATACGCCACTAACAACTAACTGTTTTTTTATTATATTCAATTAAATACGATGGTAGCGCTCGAATAGCATACATTTCACATAATTTTAAATCATCAAGTAATGCGAGTTCAACAGTTTCACTAGCATAGGTTTTGAGAAATATTTCACGAGGAATACCAAAAGTAGTCGCCAATTCACAAAGTTCTGCTACTTCAGTCATCTGCTTTTGTTCAACAATCGTTACATATAGTACATCATAGAAAAAGTTCTGTGCCTTATGAGGTGTTAGTAACTCCATCGCTTTATATGCTAAATTTAAAGGTTTAGACGTTATATGCTCAGTATTTTACAACAGGGCTTACAAAGCGACTGAGTAAAAAAAAATGAGCTATATGGATTTGTACATCATCATACCCAGCTTGTTCAGCACGGACAGCGGCCGTAATAAATTGATCGACTACTTCATGAATCTCAGCCTTTGTCATATTATTAATATCTGTTTCATGATACATCCCAGACGCAGACTTTTTATAAAAAGCGCCTAATGCTAATTGACTAAAGGCAGGCGTATTCGTTGCGTGTAAAATATCAACCAATTTTTTATGTTGTGAAATTAGCGAATCATTGGATAATCGCATCATACCACCCATATAAAAATCATTATCTGCTACAGATGTAAAACCTGTAATAATTCCGCCAATATGACCTTTGGCCAATTCTTCATATATGTCATACCCAATATCAGTAGTACCACCATCTGGTGTAGCAATGCCTTCCCATGTATCTGATCTAATAATACGATTGTTAAATGTTACATGATTCAATGTAACTGATTCAAATAATTGCTTCATACTTTCACATCCCATTTTATATACTTTAATTACATTTTTATTACATTGACTAATTTAGTTTCAACTGATGTGCTTATTATAGCAACAAGAGTATTTTTATGTAAGTACACAACTTTTTCTGCCTTACTTTTAATACTTAAAATGTTACGTATAAAACTAACTTGTATCTAAAAGGAGATATTATAAAGAAATGAAAAATGCAACTATACAATATCCTATTGACAGCAATATGACTAATATCAATAAACAAGAATGTCCTATTCTCTATGCCTTACAAATTATCGGACAAAAATGGAAATTACCTATTTTATGGTATTTACACGAACAACAAACAACTCGTTATAATGAATTAAAACGTCGGATTCCAGGCATAACTAACATAATGTTAACAAAATCTTTAAGAGAATTAGAAGAAGCAGGTTTAGTAGCTCGTCATGCCTATGAAACGATTCCTCCTAAAGTAGAATATAGTTTAACAGATGTAGGACTCAATTTATTGCCCACATTAAATGAACTCTACAAATGGGGCGAAACACAAATGAAAAAAAACAAATAATAAAAGGGCTTCTTTGCTAAAATTTATATAGCAAAGAGGCCCTTTTCCGTTAAATTATTATAAACTATTTAGTTTTAATACTAAACGACTTCTACTTTATTTTCTATTTTATGCTCTATTTCATTTTCTACTTCATCTTCTATCGTATATGATTAAGCAATTTCCTTTTTTAATTGGTAAATCAATAATAACAATATAAACCAAATAGGGGTAACAAATAAAGCAACCCGCGTAGCTGGATTAAATGCCAAAGTAACAATAACAAAAGCAAAAAAAGCTAATACTACATAATTTAAAATAGGAAATAAAGGCATTTTAAATGTGCTTTTTGCCGCTAAATCAGGTCTAGCCTTAATGTATTTCATGTGACAAATCGTAATAATCCCCCAAATATAAAGAAAACAAAACGTAGCCACGCTGGTTATAATAACAAATACGCCTTCAGCAATTACATATTGTAACGCTACGACTAAACAAATGACTAAAACGGATAAAAATAAAGCATTAGCAGGTACTTGTTTGTTTGTTAATATTTCTAATATCCCCGGAGCATGGCTACGTTTAGCTAGCGAATAAAGTAAGCGACTCGTGCTAAATACACCGCTATTACAAGCAGAAGCAGCCGAAGTAAGCACAACAAAATTTACTAAAGATGCCGCGCCTACAATACCTACAGCTAAAAATACTTCCACAAATGGACTTCTATCAGGATTTACTGAATCCCATGGAAAAATGCTCATTATAACCCCTAAAGCACCTACATAAAAGAGGATAATACGAATAGGAATACTGTTAATAGATTGAGGTATTACCTTCTTAGGATTTTCTGTTTCACCAGCTGTCAAACCAACTAATTCAATGCCTGCAAACGCAAATACAACCATCTGGAATGATTGGATAAAGCCATCTAATCCTTTAGGAAACCAGCCACCGTGACTCCATAAATTACTAAAACTAGCAATACCTACTGATGTGGGTTGACCTGTCATAATAAAATATATACCTAATACAATAAGGGCTACAATTGCCGCCACTTTTATACAAGCAAACCAAAATTCTAATTCACCAAATAATTTTACTGTCAATAAATTCATCAATAATAATAAAAATAAAGTAACTAAACTCGGTATCCAAGCTTCAATCGAAGGAAACCAATATTTCACATATATACCAACAGCCGTTATATCAGCCATAGCTACTGAAATCCAACAGAACCAATACGTCCAACCTGTAACAAACGCTGTTTTCTCTCCCATATAATCTTGTACAAATTCAATGAATGTATGGTATTTCGTATTAGATAAAAGTAATTCACCTAGGGCTCGCATCATAAGAAAACAAATACCACCGGTAATGATATACGCAAATAAAATAGCTGGCCCTGCTAATGCAATAGAATGGCCTGATCCTAAAAATAGTCCTGTACCAATAGCACCACCAATTGCAATTAATTGAACATGACGATTCTTTAGCCCTCTGGCAAGGGTCTGTTCTTGATTTACCTCTGAGCTCGGCACTGGTTCTAGTTCTTGATTCATCTAATAATTCCCTCCTTTAGGCTAACTATGAACTAATAAATAATTAATAATTATCTATTATAACAGCTTACTGTATAGTTTTTCTATAGAAGTTATAAAAAATACAATATACATATGGTGAATTATGGAAGGATAGGTAGATACGCGAATATACTAAAATATTATATTTTTCCTAAGCACTATTTAAATACGTCCGTTCGGTTGCTGTGGATTTCTCTTCGAGAAATCTTACGCCCCGAACTATGCGATTCGCAATAATTTATGCGTCGCTCTGCTCCTATAAATTATGCTCTCTGCATACCAGGACCACTTCTATTGTACTAATACCAATTGTGTTACCTCTACAATATTGGCTGGAAGCTAACATGATGAGATACGTAGTATCTCATCAGTAAAAGCAAAAGGGCCATACCTTTCGGTATGACCCTTTGCTTTTATTAATCAGCGACTACCTATCCTCCCAGGCCGCTTCCAGCCAAGTACTTTCGGCGTTTACGAGCTTAACTACTGTGTTCGAGATGGGAACAGGTGGACCCTCGTAGCTATCGCCACTGAATCTGTCAGAGCTTGTACTCTGAAAACCACATAGAAGTGTAGATTTTGTAAGTTACACATTAGATAATTTCTATTTATTGAAGTTTCTTACTACATACTAGTATCTGCCATTTACAATATACCTTGTGTCCGGCGCCTGTGGATTTTACTTCGTAAAATCTTACGGCTCGGACTAAAAGATTCACACAAATTTATGCGTCCCTTCGGTCCTGTAAATTTGGTTCACTATTTAAAGTAAAGCCCTCGATCTATTAGTACCAGTCAGCTCCAAGCCTCACAGCTCTTCCACACCTGGCCTATCAACCATGTCGTCTACATGGGATCTTACTAGCTTATGCTATGAGAAACCTCATCTCAAGGCTGGTTTCACGCTTAGATGCTTTCAGCGTTTATCCGTCCCGAACGTAGCTACCCAACTGTACCCTTGGCAGGATAATTGGTACACCAGCGGTTCGTCCACTCCGGTCCTCTCGTACTAGGAGCAGCCCCCTTCAAGTTTCTTCCGCCCGCGATGGATAGGGACCGAACTGTCTCACGACGTTCTGAACCCAGCTCACGTACCACTTTAATCGGCGAACAGCCGAACCCTTGGGACCTACTTCAGCCCCAGGATGTGATGAGCCGACATCGAGGTGCCAAACCTCC